>NZ_JBHVFU010000002.1:625094-714157 GCF_042801455.1 Streptomyces sp. NPDC057565
GGTGTACGACGTCGGCGTCGGCGTCCACGTGCCGGTCCGGGCGACCAGACCGGTACCGACCCGGACCGTGCCCGCGATGGTGGGGGCGGCTGTGTTGGCCGGGGGCTGGGGCGCGGTGACCGTGAACTGACCGCTGGAGTACTGCCATCCGTTGGTTGTGATGACGCTGAGCGCCCACGAGCCCGTGGCCGCGTTCGTCAGGTCGAGCGTGGCCGTGAGGGTCCGACGGTCGGGCGCCACCGAGACGGTGGTCGACTCGATCGTTGTGCCGCCGGAGCTGATCCGGACCTTGTCGTCCGCGTGCAGGGCCGAGCCCGACACGTTGACGGTCACCTTGGTGCCGGTGACGCCCGTGGTCGGGGTGACGCCGGTGACGCTGTGCTTCTCGGTGCCACAGGTCGTCGAGCAGACCAGCTCCGCCTTGTAGGGCGTCTGGGACGCCTTCTCGGGCAGGCCGAGGACGAAGAGGGTCGGGACGACCTGGGTGCTGTACGACCCGTTCAGACTGCAGCGGCTCTCGCCGCCGGACGCGGCGGCGCAGGTGTTGTCCAGGTCGGTCTCGTACAGGGCGGGCACGGCGGTAGTGGTCGCGCCGTTCGTGTCGCTCACCTTGACGGTGAAGGCGTCGTTGTACGAGGTGGGTAGCTGGGCGCAGAACGCTGTGTGCTGCTCGTCCAGCGTGCCGGTGAACGGCCCGTATCCGTACGTGATGTTCGGGACCTTCACGCACTCCGGCGACGGGCCGGCGGCCGTGGCGATGCGCAGGGCGTCGAGCCGGTACGAGTCGGCGGCCTTCAGGGACGACGGGACGGTCAGCAGCACCTGGTACCGGGTTGAGCCGGTGACCGCGCAGCTCCTGTTCCGGTTGGTGCACGTGGTGACGGCGCCGTCGCGTCCGTGCGCCAGGATGTTGGTGGTGCCGAGCGCGTCGCGCACATCGAGGTGCAGGACGTTGGCCGGGTCGGCCGTGGTGACCTGGTGGCACACCAGGGTGCCCGGCTCCCCGGGGACGCCCGGCGTCGCGGGGCCGTTGACGGTGGTCGCCGGAGTGGGTGTGCAGCCCTTGGCGGTCCCGGTGACGTCACGGCGGACCAGGGTGTGTTCGGCTGTGGCGTCACGGCCCCGGAAGAGCGCGGTGTACGCGGCCCCGGGGGTGAGGTGGCAAGTGGTCCAGGTCGCGGGGGCCGAAGCGGCCGAAGCGTTCATGGAGCAGGCCTGCTTGCCCGCGGCGTCGAGGACCCAGAACATGGCGCCGTTCGTTTCGGCGACGGTCCGCATCTGGAAATTCTCGACGGCGCTGTGCCCGTCCGCGGGGATGGCCAGGCAGTACGAGAACCCGTCGGCGCCGGCGCCCGTGCGCAGCCGCGCGGACGCGGTCGCGGCGGTGAAGTCACCTGCGGGGAAGACCTGGCAGCCGCTCCCGGCCGGGTCCGTACGGTGGAACGCGACGCGGTACGTCTTGTTTCCCGCGTTGCCGTCGCCGTGGGACACGAGGGCGCGGTACGGGGCCGGGCCGGTGAGGGCGCAGGAACCACCCGCGAGGCTGGAGCCGGAGCACAGGGTGTCGCCGTCGGCGTTGACGACGGTGACGTCCGGGGTCGCCGCGAAACCGGTGTACGCCGTGAGAGCGGCCATGCGGGCGCCCTGGGGCAGAGGCAGTGTCAGGCAGTCCACCGCGGCGCCCGAGGCCCACGCTCCGTCGTTGACGCCGAGGCGCGCGGGCCGGCAGCCGGCGGTGGACCTCCGGTCCAGGACGAGCGTCGCCTCGTCGGTCAGGATCGTGTAGTCACCGTCGGCCGGAACGGTGCAGGTGTTCCCCCGGCAGACCGTGCGCCCGGCGCTGTCGTACAGGAGGGTGGCGGACCGGTAGCCGTCCGGCCCCACGCGGTACACGTCGTAGCGGCCGGCCGTCGAGGCCCTGAAGACCTTGCAGCCGACGGCCGGGTCCACGACGGTCGCAGCGGAACCGTAGGCGTTGACGGGCACGGTGGCGCAGCCGACCGGGTCCGACAGCCTGCGCGCCCCGAGGACGTACGCGGCGGGGTAGCCCTGCGGCGACTTCGCGACACGCACCAGCACCCGGTACGGGCCCTCACCGCGCAGGACGCAGCCCGGATTGTCGTCCCCGCTGGAGGCCGGGCAGAGTGGGGCGCCGCTCTCGTCGGTGATCCACGCTTCGACGGCCGTGTCGTACGTCTGCGGATCGAGGCGGATCCGCTCACCGGCCGTGGCCACGAGGCCGTGGCACCGGACCGTGAACGGGTCGGGAACGGTACCGGTGACGTCGGGCGAGGTGAAGGGCGTGTGGATCGCTTCCCCGGCGCAGTCGGCGGTGGCGGCGCCGAGGGGTACGACGACGAGGGTGCTCGCCTGTTCCTCGTCCCAGTAGTTGGGGATCCGGATCGTGTACGCGCCCGTCCGGGGCAGGTCGCACCAGCCGCTGTAGTACGAGACGTTCTGGTCCTCGCACTGGACTTCCTGCGCACCGTCGTAGACGTGCGCGTACAGCAGGTCGTTGCCGGTGAGGACGCGGTGCATACCGGGCTGCTGGACATCGACGGTGAAGCAGACGGACCCATTGGCCGGAACCGTCGCCTTGCCCATGGCCTCTTCCCCGGTGCCGCCGATGGAGGCGAGCGGGAGAGGTGCGCATTCCTCGGTTCCGGCGGCCCACGCGGTGCCGGCGCCGGCCGGCACCAGCAGCGAGAGCAGGATGGCCAGCGTGGCCATCAGAGCGGTGGCGTGCGGCCATCCGGTTCCGGATCTGCCTTCCGCACGCGGGCGGTACAACATGAAACCCCCAGGAGATCACAGGTTCGGGCTGCATGACCGCCAAGAGGCACAGATGGTTGTATGACACATGGCGCAGGCCGACCGATCCGTGACCGGAGGTCACCGGCTTCGGTGACTCGACGGCCCAATGGGTGCCGGTGAACGGTGCGTTGGTGTGGCGTCCTGCACCCGGCCGTAATGGGGCGCCAGTTGTCACGCACGTAGGAGTACGCACGCCCTGTTGCGATACGAGGCGCCTGGACCGGTCCCGGGCAACAAAGAAGCCCCGGTGCAGCCGAACGCGAAGGGCACGCCTGACCCGTACGGCCAGTGATCCAGCATCTCGTCTCGGGTGACGCGTTCGTGAAGCAGCTCGTCCCGCCCGATCAGCCACGGATGGGGCATGGGCGTGGACTCCACCGTAGGGGGCAGGAACGCGAGCGGGCTATCGCTGGGGAGGATTGGCGCGAGTCGGGGTTCGTCTTCACTTCCCCGTGGGCGAGCCGCTGGTGCCGAGTACGGACTACGACGTGTGGAAGCGGCTGCTCGCCGATGCCAAGGTCCGGGACGGGTGCCTGCACGATGCGCGGCGCACCGCGGCGGCGACGGTGCTCCTCGTCCTCGGTGTCCCCGAACGGGTCGTGATGCAGATCAGGGGCTGGTCGTCCACAGCGATGACGGCCCGGTACCAGCATGTGACGGGCGGCATTCTCGCCGACGTTCCGCAGCGGGTCGGGGGACTTGTCTGGGAAGTGGCCAACCCCGAGGAGAGCGGCCCGGAGGGCTCTGAGAAGTCTCGTTGAGACTGCAGAGGAGACTACGAACGTCGAAGGGCCCCGCAGCAAGCTGCGGGGCCCTTCGACAACGTGCCCGGTGAGGCACTGGCGGAGGATACGAGATTCGAACTCGTGAGGGGTTGCCCCCAACACGCTTTCCAAGCGTGCGCCCTAGGCCACTAGGCGAATCCTCCGCGGCAAACAATACAAGACGTTGAGGAGTGCTCGCGAACCCGTTCCCCGGGGAGGGGTCGGGAGGGCGGGCGGGTGGACTCGACCGGGTGGGGATCGGCTAAGGTGGGAACCAGCCCCTCACGTGGCGCTATCTGACTGAACTCCCCCAGGGCCGGAAGGCAGCAAGGGTAGGTTGGCTCTGGCGGGTGCGTGGGGGGCCCTTGCGTGTTCGGGCCCGTGGCGTCGATTCCCGCGGCCTGCGAGCCGTCGCGGCCGCTCGTTCCCCGGTGCGGCCGCTCCTTCCCCGGCGGTGTTCCCGGTCCGGGACCGGTTGTCGGTCGGCCCCGATAACCTCGTATGTGTGTCGTCCCTTGCGCTGTACCGCCGCTACCGCCCCGAGTCGTTCGCCGAGGTCATCGGGCAGGAGCATGTCACTGACCCGCTGCAGCAGGCCCTGCGGAACAACCGGGTCAATCACGCGTACCTGTTCAGCGGTCCGCGCGGTTGCGGGAAGACGACCAGCGCGCGGATCCTCGCCCGCTGTCTGAACTGTGAGCAGGGCCCCACGCCGACGCCGTGCGGGGAGTGCCAGTCCTGCCGGGACCTCGCGCGCAACGGGCCGGGATCGATCGATGTCATCGAGATCGACGCCGCATCGCACGGTGGCGTGGACGACGCCCGTGATCTGCGGGAGAAGGCGTTCTTCGGGCCCGCGTCGAGTCGTTACAAGATCTACATCATCGACGAGGCGCACATGGTCACATCGGCGGGGTTCAACGCCCTGCTGAAGGTGGTCGAGGAGCCGCCGGAGCATCTCAAGTTCATCTTCGCGACCACCGAGCCGGAGAAGGTCATCGGCACGATCCGGTCGCGTACGCACCACTACCCGTTCCGCCTCGTACCGCCGGGGACGCTGCGCGAATATCTGGCCGAGGTCTGCGGCAAGGAGAACAGCTACGTCGAGGACGGCGTCCTACCGCTGGTCGTGCGGGCCGGCGCCGGTTCCGTGCGTGACTCGATGTCCGTCATGGACCAGCTGCTGGCCGGCGCGGGCGACGACGGTGTGACGTATGCCATGGCGACCTCGCTGCTCGGTTATACGGACGGCTCGCTGCTCGACTCCATCGTGGACGCGTTCGCGGCGGGCGACGGGGCCGCGGCCTTCGAGGTCGTGGACCGGGTGATCGAAGGCGGCAACGACCCGCGGCGCTTCGTCGCCGACCTGCTGGAGCGGCTGCGCGACCTGGTGATCCTGGCCGCGGTGCCGGACGCCGGGGAGAAGGGCCTGATCGACGCACCGGCCGACGTGGTCGAGCGGATGCAGGCCCAGGCGTCCGTCTTCGGCGCCGCAGAGCTGAGCCGCGCCGCCGACCTCGTCAACGAAGGGCTCACGGAGATGCGCGGGGCCACCTCGCCGCGTCTCCAGGTCGAGCTGATCTGCGCCAGGGTGCTGCTGCCCGCCGCCTTCGACGACGAGCGTTCGCTGCAGGCCCGGCTGGACCGGCTGGAGCGCGGTGCTTCGTTCGCGACGGCCGGAGCCGGGCCCGCCGTGGGGTACGTACCCGGGCGGGAGGCGGAGGCGCACGCGCCCGTGGCCATGGTTCCGCCGGGCGGCGGCGTCGCCGCCGCGCGGGCCGCGGTACGGGGGGAGGTACCCGAGACCGCGCCCGTGCCCGCCGCGCCCGTGGCACCGGCCGCGCCCGCGCAGCCTGTGCAGTACGTGGCACCCGCCCCCGCACCTCAGCCACCCGCCGAGACTCCCTCCGGCGGTCAGCGTCCCGGGGCCTGGCCCGCCGCGGCCGCGCCGGAGCCGGGGCGCCGTCCCGGTGGCTGGCCGACCGCCTCCGCCCCCGGTCAGGCCCCCGCCCCCGTCACGCCTGCGGCCTCCGCCCCCGCTCCCGTGCCCGCCGCCGCGCCCGCTCCCGGTGCCGCCGAGCCGGCCCCGGGGATGGCTCAGGGCGCCGCACAGGTGCGGAACATGTGGCCCGACATCCTGGAGGCCGTGAAGAACCGGCGCCGGTTCACCTGGATCCTGCTCAGCCAGAACGCGCAGGTCACCGGGTTCGACGGCACCACCCTGCAGATCGGCTTCCTCAATGCGGGCGCCCGCGACAACTTCGCGAGCAGCGGCAGCGAGGACGTGCTGAAGCAGGCACTCGCCGAGCAGTTCAACATGCAGTGGAAGGTCGAGGCGATCGTCGACCCGTCGGGCGGCGCGGGGCAGCCTCCGCAGACCGGCGGCGGCCGGCCCTCGGCCGCAGCCGCACCGCAGCGTCCGGCCGCGCCCGCCCCGCAGCCGTACGAGTCCCGGCCCGCACCCGCGCCGGCCCCGCACCAGCAGCCGGGCACCGGTCCCGCACCCGCCGCGGCGCCCGCACCCCAGCCGCACCACGCCCCCGAGCCGCCGCGTTCGGTCGCGCCCGAGGACGACATTCCCGAGGCGGACGACCCGGACCTGGTCGACTCCGCCCTCTCCGGCCACGACCTGATCGTCCGGGAGCTGGGCGCCACGGTCGTCGAGGAGTTCACCAACGAGTAGCGGTCCGGAAGCCGCTCCACGGGGTGTCCACGGAGCGGCGCCCGTCAAGGGCGCCGTGCCCCGGCGGCTAGGCTGCACCCCGTGAAGGTCCTCGTCATCGGCGGCGGCGCCCGCGAACACGCCCTGTGCCGCTCTCTCTCCCTCGACCCCGACGTCACCGATCTGTACTGCGCTCCCGGCAACGCCGGCATCGCAGAGGTGGCCGAACTGCACCCGGTCGACGCACGCGACGGCGCCGCCGTCGCGCGCCTCGCCACCGAACTGGGCGCCGAGCTGGTGGTCGTCGGCCCGGAGGCGCCGCTGGTCGCCGGGGTCGCCGACGCCGTCCGCGCCGCGGGCATCCCCTGCTTCGGCCCCTCCGGTGAGGCGGCCCAGCTGGAGGGCTCCAAGGCGTTCGCCAAGGACGTGATGGCCGGGGCAGGTGTCCCCACCGCCCGCAGCTATGTCTGCACCACCCCTGCCGAGATCGACGAGGCCCTCGATGCCTTCGGCGCCCCGTACGTCGTCAAGGACGACGGACTCGCGGCGGGCAAGGGTGTCGTCGTCACGGACGATGTCGAGGCGGCCCGCGCCCACGCGCTTGCCTGCGACCGTGTGGTCATCGAGGAGTTTCTCGACGGCCCCGAGGTGAGCCTCTTCGCGATCACGGACGGCACCACCGTGCTGCCGCTCCAGCCCGCCCAGGACTTCAAGCGGGCCCTCGACAACGACGAGGGCCCGAACACCGGCGGCATGGGCGCCTACTCCCCGCTGCCGTGGGCCGACCCCAAGCTGGTCGACGAGGTCATGCAGTCGGTGCTGCAGCCGACCGTCGACGAGCTCCGCCGCCGTGGCACCCCCTTCTCCGGGCTGCTGTACGCGGGTCTCGCGATCACTTCGCGGGGCGTCCGGGTCATCGAGTTCAACGCCCGCTTCGGCGACCCGGAGACCCAGGTGGTCCTGGCCCGGCTGAAGACCCCGCTGGCCGGTGTTCTGCTGGGCTCCGCCAACGGCACCCTGGACGAGCTGCCCCCGCTCAGGTGGCGTGACGCCGCCGCGGTCACCGTGGTCATCGCCTCGCACAACTACCCGGACACGCCGAGGACGGGTGACCCGATCGGCGGCCTCGACGACGTTGCGGCGCAGGACGCTCCGCATGCGTACGTCCTGCACGCCGGGACCAGGCGGGAGGGCGACACGATCGTCAGCGCGGGCGGCCGGGTGCTGTCCGTGACCGCGACGGGCGAGGACCTCGCCACCGCCCGGGAGCGCGCCTACACGGCGGCCGCCCGGATCCGGCTCGACGGCTCTCAGTTCCGTACGGACATCGCCCGAAAGGCCGCCGAGGCCTGATCGGCCGCTCCGGTACCTCCATTTCGCCCCCTCGGGCCTCGGGCCCGAGGGGGCGAAATCTTGCCCTTGCCCTATGGGTACCGGCGCGTCAGCACCTTTACCCAAAGCCATTCCATCGAGTGACGGCTGGGCTATCCGGATGACGCCCGCCGAGGCCCCAACTAGGGTGCGGCGCAAGCATTCCGGCACTTGGCCCACCGGCATTGCGATGTCTGTGACGGGTGCCACAGTGGGGGAGTGAGCAATACCGCCGCGGGGGCAGAGGGGGTGACGTCCGGCCGTGTCCGGTACTGGTGAGGAGCTGGGCGCGCAGGCTGCGCGCGCCCGAGCGCTCGCCCTGCTGCGCATTCGCAGCAGGGCAACGGCCGCGGCCCTGCTGCCGGCGGCGGTCGCCGTCGTGCTGCTCGTCGCGGGTGCGCAGGGCCGTATCGGCGGTGGCGGCTGGTACGCCGTGCGCTGGGTGGTGACGGCCTGTGCCGCGCTCGTGCTGCTGGGCGCCGTCGCGGTCTCGGTCGCGATCGCACGGGCGAGACCTGCGGTCAGTCCGACGGTCCCGCTCAGCGAGCAGGCCGCCCCCGATCTCTACCGGCTGGTCCGGGACCTCGCCGACCGGCTCGGTGTCCCCGCGCCGTCGGCCATAGCTCTCACGCCCGACTGCGACAGCTGGCTGGAGGACCGGACCCACCCCTCCGCGCAGCGGGCGGAGGGCTCCATGGGCCGCCCCGCGGTCTCCGGCAGCCGCCGTCATGGCGTGCAGGCGGCGCCCGTGCTCGTCATCGGTTCGCCGTTCCTGTGGTGGATGCGGGTCGCGGAGCTACGGGCGGTGCTCGCCCCGGTCGTCGCGGGCACGGGCTCCTCCGCCCATCCCGACATAGCCGCCGCCCGCCGTTTCGTACGGGGTCTGGACGGCGCGGTCGCCGACGCGGACGCTCCCGTGCCCGGACCGCTCGCGACGCTGCGCAGAGTACCGCGCCGCTTCGTCGGCTGGATCGCCCGGCTGCTGCTCCGTACCTGTCGTGGTCATGCCGCGGCAATGGAGCGGGCTGTCGCCGCCGCCGCGTCCGAGCGTGCACAGGCTGTGGACTACGGGCTGCGGATCGTCGCCCAGGAGCAGGTCGGTCTCGCCTACGCGGGCTGGGACCGGCTGCTCACCCGGGTCGCGCTGCCGGCCTGGCGGATGGGCCGCTGGCCGTCCCGGCTCGACGCCGGCGTCGTCTCCGCCCTCACCGAGCTCTCCCGGCGCGACCGGCTCGCCGAGGGCTTCGCCTCCCGGCTCGGCGAGCGCCCCGCCTGCGACCTCCTGGAGGAGCCCGGAGCGGCCGACGAAGCGGCCTCGCTGCTGGCCGCCCGGCTCTTCCACGGCGGTCCGGCCGAGACCGGTCCCGGCTGGTCCCCGGTCGACTGGCAGCAGTATCCGGAGGAGGTCGTCGACCGGAAGTGGCGCACCGAAGCGGCCCGTCTCCACCGCGTCCTGGACGCACTGGGCGTACGGCATGCGCCGGCGGCCGCGGCGGAGGAAGGAGCCCGTGCGACCCACGGATCGCAGGGCGCCGATCCCGTGGACGTCGCCGTGCCGACACTGGCTCGGGTCGTCGAGCATCTGGCCGGCCGGGGCGGCCGCAGCGAGGAGCTCGCCGCGGGGATCAGTGCCGCCGTGGCCCGCGAGGAGGCCACGGCCCCGCAGCTCCCGCCGGGACCCGCGGCGGCCGGTGTCTCCGGCGCCTGCACGGCCTCCGGCGGGGATGTCCTGGACTTCTGGGGACCCGACCCGCTGCCGCTCTTCCCGCTCCAGCCGCCCCGTACGGGTACGGAGCTGCTCGCCGACCATGTCGCGGCGATGGTCTGCTGCGCCGCCGTGGACACGGCAGGTGCGGCGCCCGGCCTGGACTGGCTCGACGGGCCCGCGCTGCTGGTCGACGGCGAGCGCCGGGCCGATCTCGGCAGCCCGGTCCTCAGTCTGGTCGAGGACGGCGACGCCGGACCGCTGCGTTCGTGGCTCGCCTCGGTGGGCGTCCGCACCGACAAACCCGTCCGCCTCGTCTGACTCACGGGTGGACTCCGTACCTGCGGGTCATGGACTCGCCGGTCACAGGATCCGGAAATCAGCGCTCCTTTCTCATCAATTCGCGACGAACGGTGACGGAGTGCATGCGTTATGTGATGTGCTGGGGATCGACGCTGACAGTCGACGCACCACTGTTGTTCTGGGGGACTTGAGGGAGGGAAGCGCCATGGGGGCGGAGCAGATTCGCCGATGGGAATCGGGTGCCCTCGCGCATGCCGTCTCCGACCCGTTCGGCCAGGGCCCCCTGCCCTGGCTCCGCGGCAGCGAGAACTACTTCGACGACACCGGCCAGGTCGTCCCCTGGTACGCCGATCCCACCCTGGCCCGCGGCTCCACCGGCGGAGGCACCCGTACCGCCGACGACGTCCACCGTCAGATCAAGGGATTCATCTCGACGGGCGCCGCGGCCCCCGGTGAGGCGATCGACTTCCACATCACCGTGGACCCGCCGCAGCAGTTCACCGTCGACATCTACCGCATCGGTCACTACGGGGGCGACGGCGCCGCCAAGATCACCACAAGCCCGCGGCTCTCCGGCATCGTCCAGCCCGCCCCGCTCACCGCCGACCGCACGGTCTCCTGCCACCACTGGTGGCAGTCCTGGCGGCTGCAGATTCCCGCCTACTGGTCGATAGGCGCCTACGTCGCCGTGCTCACCACGGTCGACGGCTACCGCTCCCACATCCCGTTCACGGTCCGCGACGACCACCCGGCCGATCTGCTGCTCGTCCTGCCGGACATCACCTGGCAGGCGTACAACCTCTACCCCGAGGACGGCCGCACCGGCGCCAGCCTCTACCACGCGTGGGACGAACAGGGACGGCTGCTCGGCGAGGAGGACGCGGCGGTCACCGTCTCCTTCGACCGTCCGTACGCGGGCGCGGGCCTGCCCCTCCATGTCGGTCATGCCTACGACTTCATCCGCTGGGCCGAGCGGTACGGCTACGACATCGCGTACGCCGACACCCGCGATCTGCACGCCGGCCGGATCGACGTCGGCCGTTACCGGGGCCTGGTCTTCCCGGGCCACGACGAGTACTGGTCGGTCCCGATGCGCCGCACCGTGGAAGCGGCGCGCGACGGCGGCACCTCGCTCGTCTTCCTCTCCGCCAACTCCATGTACTGGCAGGTCAGCCTCTCCCCGTCACCGTCCGGTGTCCCGGACCGCCTGCTCACCTGCCGCAAACGCCGCGGCCCGGGCAGGCCCGCGCTCTGGCGCGAGGTCGACCGGGCCGAGCAGCAGCTCCTCGGCATCCAGTACGCGGGCCGTGTCCCGGACCCCCACCCTCTGGTCGTGCGGAACGCGGAGCACTGGCTCTGGGACGCGACCGGGGCGGGCGAGGGCGACGAGATCGACGGACTCGTAGCGGGCGAGGCCGACCGCTACTTCCCGCGCACCGCCCTCCCGGAGCACGACAACCGCATTCTGCTCGCCCACTCCCCGTACCGGGACGGCGAAGGCGCGACGCGCCACCAGGAGACGTCCCTCTACCGCGCCCCGTCCGGCGCCCTCGTCTTCGCCTCCGGCACCTTCGCCTGGTCCCCGGCCCTGGACCGCCCGGGGCACGTGGACACCCGCATCCAGCGCGCCACCGCCAATCTCCTCGACCGCATCTGCAAACGCGGCTGAGAGGGGGCGTCCGGAGTCATCCGCGGGTGGCCCTCAACCCCCCCGCTCCACCCCATCCCACCGGATACGGGAGAATCGGAACGACTCCTGGATCAACCTACGCGGAGGCAGCGTGTCCGGATTTGTAGAAAAGCCCGAGCCGGTGGTGGTCCCCGGACTCACCCACCTCCACACCGGCAAGGTGCGCGACCTGTACCGGAACGAGGCGGGCGACCTCGTCATGGTCGCCAGCGACCGTATGTCCGCGTACGACTGGGTCCTGCCCACCGAGATCCCCGACAAGGGCCGCGTCCTCACCCAGCTCTCGCTGTGGTGGTTCGACCAGCTGTCCGATCTCGTCCCGAACCACGTCCTGTCCACGGAGCTCCCCGCCGGAGCCCCCGCCGACTGGGCCGGGCGGACGCTGATCTGCAAGTCGCTGCGGATGGTCCCCGTCGAGTGCGTCGCCCGCGGCTATCTCACCGGCTCGGGCCTCGTCGAGTACAACGAGTCCCGTACGGTCTGCGGACTCGCCCTCCCCGAGGGGCTCGTCGACGGATCCGAACTCCCGGAACCGATCTTCACCCCCGCCACCAAGGCGGCCGTCGGTGACCACGACGAGAACGTGTCGTACGAGGAAGTGGCGCGCGAGGTCGGTGCGGAGACCGCGGCCCAGCTGCGCAGCACCACCCTCGACGTCTACGCCCGGGCCCGCGACATCGCCCGCGAGCGCGGCATCATCCTCGCCGACACCAAGTTCGAGTTCGGCTTCGACGGTGAGGACCTGATCATCGCGGACGAGGTGCTGACCCCGGACTCGTCCCGCTTCTGGCCGGCCGCTGCCTGGGAGCCGGGCAAGGCTCAGCCCTCGTACGACAAGCAGTTCGTGCGCGACTGGCTGACCTCGTCGGCCTCCGGCTGGGACCGGAAGAGCGAGCAGCCGCCCCCGGCGCTGCCGCAGGAGATCGTCGACGCGACCCGGGCGAAGTACCTGGAGGCGTACGAACTCCTCACCGGCAACACCTGGCAGTAGGACATGAAGAAGGCCCCGGTCGCAGGACCGGGGCCTTCTTGTGTGGAGCGAACGACGAGGTTCGAACTCGCGACCTCAACCTTGGCAAGGTTGCGCTCTACCAGCTGAGCTACGTTCGCATGCGCCGAAGCGCGATGCCTACTATACCCATCCGCGCTCCCGCGCGAGACGCACCGCCCCATGACGGTTCTCCGCGCCGAGCTTCGAAGCGGCCGCGGAGAGGTAATTCCGTACGGTTCCCGGCGACAACGACGCCCGCTCCGCGATCTCCGCGACCGGCGCCCCGTCCGCCGCCAGTTCCAGCACCTCGGCCTCGCGCGCCGTCAGCGGCGAGTCCCCGGCGGAGATTGCGTCGGCCGCCAACTCCGGGTCCACATAACGGTTTCCGGCGTGGACGGTACGGATGATGCCGGCCGGCTGCCGGGCGCTGACCGTCTTCGGGACGAACGCCCGCACGCCCGCCGCGAGCGCCCGTTTCAGATGTCCGGGGCGGCCATGACTCGTCACGATCATGGTCCGGCAGCCGGGCAGTTCAGCCCGTAGCGATGTGGCCACACTCACATCCGCCCTCCTGGAGCATCACCCCGATCCGGGGGCGGACGGCGGCGCGCTCGCGGTACGGGTCATGGCCGGGCACCCGTACGACCCCGCTGTCGGGCCGGGTCAGTCCCTCCAGCAATTCGACGGTGGATGTCTTGCCCGCGCCGTTCGTCCCGAGCAGCGCGAAGATCTCGCCGCGCGCCACGGAGAAGGAGATCCCGCTCACAGCCTCGAAGCCGCCGGCATAGCGGCGCCGCACCCCGTTCGCCTCGATCACGCATTCATCGCTGGTCATGTCCTCAGACTTCCGCCGCATCACCGCGGCGAGCAGTGCGAGCTGTCACCACTGCCCATGACAAACGTCATGCGGGTCGGGGTGACAGGTGTGGGAATACGACGAAGGCCCTGGTCGATATCGACCAGGGCCTTCGATCAAGAGCGGACGACGAGATTCGAACTCGCGACCCTCACCTTGGCAAGGTGATGCTCTACCAACTGAGCCACGTCCGCATTGCTGCCGCTCAGCTTTCACTGGGCGGTGCGAACACCACTCTACCCGATCCACCGGAGTGGTTGTGAAGAGCGATGCAGAGCGGGTGACAGGAATTGCACACTGCGCCTTCCCCCTGGAAGGGGGATGTTCTGCTACTGAACTACACCCGCACGCTGCGTGAGGCCCGGCTTTTCGGCCTTGCCCCTCGGCGTGCTCCAGACTCTAGCCGACCTGATGGGGTGTCGCGCAAGTCGGTGCCCCGGGGTGTCGTCGCAGGGTCTGCGCGGGGTGTCGTTCAACTGGCGTCGCGGAACGCCTCGTAGACCTTCTTGGGGATCCGGCCGCGGGCCGGCACCTCCATCCGGTGCGAGCGGGCCCAGGCGCGCACGGCCGCCGGGTCGGGCGCCAGTGAGGTGTGCCGGTACGAGGCGGGAGTCTTGCCGCGCTTGCCGGCATTTGTCTGCTTACGGCCGGCCGCCATGTACGGCGCGAGGACCTTGCGCAGTTTCTTTGCATTGGACGGATTCAGGTCGATCTCGTACGACTTCCCGTCCAGGGCGAAGGTGACCGTTTCCGCCGCTGCTCCCCCGTCGATGTCGTCGGAGAGCGTGACCACTACGCGCTGAGCCACGGATATCGGTCCTTTCCTACGGCATCGGCGCGTCTGACATGCGCTGATGACCGGCCTTCCGGCTGCTAGGCGGATGTGGGTCGACCGGGGTCGACTGTTTAGGGGCAATCCTGCTTTCCCCGGTAATCATTTGTACAGCGACAGGCACCGCATTGTGAAGCCCAGCCAATTGCCTCCGCGTGTCCAGCTTCTATGTATGCGCCGTGAGGATATTTCTGCGCGGGATTTTTCCTGCCTGTTGTCACGACCGATATCTCCATGTGATCAAGCCTGTTTGATATCTACCCGCGTAGAATTTCTGGCCAGGTAAGCTGAGGGAACCTGCGGGGGTCTGGGGAGCCCCCCCGGAGAAACAGCCGCACCACACCACCACCGGGAGTGCCAGTGGCACGCGTCGTAGTCGACGTCATGCTCAAGCCGGAGATCCTCGACCCGCAGGGACAGGCGGTGCAGCGTGCACTGCCCCGTCTCGGCTTCGAGGGAATCGCGGACGTACGTCAGGGAAAGCGTTTCGAGCTGGAGGTCGAGGGGCCGGTCGATGAGGCCGCCCTCGGTCGCATTCACGAGATGGCCGAGACGTTCCTCGCCAACACCGTCATCGAGGACTTCACCGTGAAGGTGGAGAAGGCCGAGGAGTCGAAGTGACTGCTCGTATCGGAGTCGTCACCTTTCCGGGCACGCTCGACGACCAGGACAGCCTGAGGGCCGTACGGGTCGCCGGCGCCGAACCCGTATCGCTGTGGCACCGCGACAAGGACCTGCACCAGGTCGACGCGGTCATCCTGGCGGGCGGCTTCTCCTACGGCGACTATCTGCGGGCCGGAGCCATCTCCCGGTTCTCGCCGGTCATGGAGACCGTCATCGAGCAGGCCAAGGCGGGGATGCCGGTCCTCGGCATCTGCAACGGCTTCCAGATCCTGACTGAGGCGCACCTGCTGCCCGGCGCGATGCTGCGCAACAACCACCTGCACTTCATCTGCCGCGACCAGAAGCTCCGCGTCGAGAACGCGGAGACCGCCTGGACCTCGGACTACTCTGCCGGCCAGGAGATCTCCGTACCGCTCAAGAACATGGACGGGCGTTACGTCGCCGACGAGCGCGTCCTCGACGAGCTGGAGGCGGAGGGCCGCGTCGCCTTCCGCTACGTGGACGTGAACCCCAACGGCTCGCTCCGCGACATCGCCGGCATCACCAACGCCGCGGGCAATGTCGTCGGTCTGATGCCGCACCCGGAGCACGCCGTCGAGCCGCTGATCGGAACCGGTCGCACCGACGGTCTCGGTTTCTTCACCTCGATCATCAAGAAGCTGGTCAACGCATGAGCCTGGATACGGTCAAGCACGCGGCCGAGACCCCGGATGTCGAGCAGCCCTGGAAGGAGCTCGGCCTCAAGGAGGACGAGTACGCCCGGATCCGCGAGATCCTGGGCCGCCGTCCCACCGGCGCCGAGCTCGCCATGTACTCCGTGATGTGGTCCGAGCACTGCTCGTACAAGAGCAGCAAGGTCCACCTCAAGCAGTTCGGCGAGAAGGTCCCCGTCAACGACGCGATGCTCGTCGGCATCGGCGAGAACGCCGGTGTGGTCGACGTCGGTCAGGGGTACGCGGTCACCTTCAAGGTCGAGTCGCACAACCACCCCTCGTACATCGAGCCCTACCAGGGCGCGGCCACCGGCGTCGGCGGCATCGTCCGCGACATCCTCGCCATGGGTGCCCGTCCGGTCGCGGTCGTCGACCCGCTGCGCTTCGGCGCGGCCGACCACCCCGACACCAAGCGGGTCCTTCCGGGTGTCGTCGCGGGTATCGGCGGGTACGGCAACTGCCTGGGTCTGCCCAACATCGGCGGCGAGGTCGTCTTCGACGCCTGCTACCAGGGCAACCCGCTCGTCAACGCCGGCTGCATCGGCGTGATGAAGCACGAGGACATCCACCTGGCGCAGGCCTCCGGCCCCGGCAACAAGGTGATCCTTTACGGCGCCCGCACCGGCGGCGACGGCATCGGCGGCGTCTCGGTCCTGGCCTCGGAGACCTTCGAGTCGACCGGTCCGGCGAAGCGCCCGGCCGTCCAGGTCGGCGACCCGTTCCAGGAGAAGCTCCTCATCGAGTGCACCCTGGAGATCTTCGGCGAAAAGCTCGTCGCGGGCATCCAGGACCTCGGCGGCGCGGGTCTGTCCTGTGCCACCTCGGAGCTGGCCTCCGCCGGTTCCGGCGGTATGCGCGTCGAGCTGGACACCGTTCCGCTGCGCGACTCCTCCCTCTCGCCCGAGGAAATCCTCATGAGCGAGTCGCAGGAGCGCATGTGCGCGATCGTCGAGCCGCAGCACGTGGACCGCTTCCTGGAGATCTGCGAGAAGTGGGACGTCATCGCCACCGTCATCGGTGAGGTGACCGAGGGCTCGCAGCTGGAGATCTTCTGGCACGGCGAGCAGATCGTCGACGTGCCGCCGCGGTCCGTCGCCCACGAGGGCCCGACGTACCACCGCCCGTTCGCCCGCCCGTCCTGGCAGGACGCGCTGCAGGCCGACGACGCGAACAAGCTCGCCCGCCCGGCGAACGCCGCCGAGCTGCGCGAGCAGGTGCTGAAGCTGGTCGCCTCCCCGAACCAGGCCTCGAAGGCGTGGATCACGGACCAGTACGACCGGTTCGTGCAGGGCAACACCGTGCTCGCGATGCCCGAGGACGCCGGCATGGTCCGGATCGACGAGAAGTCGAACCTGGGCGTGGCCATGGCGACCGACGGCAACGGCCGGTACGCGAAGCTCGACCCGTACACGGGTGCGCAGCTCGCGCTGGCGGAGGCGTACCGCAATGTCGCCACCTCCGGAGCCAAGCCGCTCGCCATCTCGGACTGCCTCAACTTCGGTTCGCCCGAGGACCCGGACGTCATGTGGCAGTTCGCCGAGGCCACCCGTGGTCTCGCGGACGGCTGCCTGGAGCTCGGCACCCCGGTCACCGGCGGCAATGTGTCGCTGTACAACCAGACCGGTGAGACGGCGATCCACCCGACGCCGGTCGTGGCCGTGCTCGGTGTGATCGACGACGTGACGCGGCGTACGCCGGTCGCCTTCAAGGAAGAGGGCCAGCTCCTCTACCTGCTCGGCGACACGCGTGAGGAGTTCGGCGGCTCGGCCTGGTCCGAGGTCGTCCACAACCACCTCGGTGGGCTGCCGCCCAAGGTCGACCTGGGCCGCGAGAAGCTGCTCGGCGAGATCCTGATCTCGGCGTCCCGCGACGGCATGGTCGACGCGGCGCACGACCTCTCCGACGGCGGCCTGATCCAGGCGGTCACCGAGTCCTGCCTCCGCGGCGGGAAGGGTGCCCGGCTGGTCGTGCCGGACGGTCTGGACGCGTTCACGTTCCTCTTCTCCGAGTCTGCGGGCCGCGCGGTCGTCTCGATTCCGCGCAGCGAGGAGCTCCGCTTCAACGACATGTGCGGGGCGCGGGGTCTGCCCGTCACCCGGATCGGTGTCGTGGACGGTGAGGAGATCGAGGTCCAGGGCGAGTTCAGCATCCCGCTGAGCGAGCTCCGCACGGCCCACGAGGCGACGATCCCCGGTCTGCTCGCCTGAGCCGGACGCGCTGTTCCACTGCGTGACGTCAGAGCCCCCGCCCGGTCCGCCGGGCGGGGGCTTCGTCGTGGGGACACCCCGTAGGCTCGCTCCCATGCCGCCGTCCCAGAAGCGCGCCCGCCGCTACGACCTCGCCCGGACCCGCACCGCCGTACAGGCGCAGTTCGCCCATGTCCGGTCGGCGGTCAGCACGCTGACGCCCGATCAGCTCGCCCTGCCGACCCGGCTCGGGGAGTGGACGGTGCGGGAGCTGGCTGCCCATCTGACCATGGCGGTCTCGAACGTCTGCCGGAACCTGGAGCTGCCCGAGCCGCCCGGCGAGAACCCCGAGGTCTCCCTGCTGGAGTGGCCGTTCTCGACCGCGGGGCGGGCCGGCCGGATCGCCGACGACACCAGGGCGCTCGCCGCGGACCGTCCCGATCTCGACGCGTTGTACGCGGAGGTCGCCGACCGGTTCGATGCGGTCGTGCCGGGCGTGGGCGAGGACCGGCTGCTGCCGACCCGGGTCGGTGTGATGCGGCTGGGTGACTTCCTCGTCACCCGCACCCTCGAACTGGTCGTGCACACGGACGACCTGAACGCGGCTGCCGGGCTCGACATCCCGTACGACCGGCAGGCTCTCGCCGCCTGCACCCGGCTGCTCGCCGACGCCCTCGCGGAGAAGGTGCCCGGCGGCTCGGTGGAGGTGCGCGTTCCGCCGTTCGCCGTCGTCCAGTGCGTCCCGGGCCCGAAGCACACGCGTGGTACGCCGCCCAACGTCGTCGAGACGGATCCGCTGACCTGGATGCGGCTCGCGACCGGACGTACGCAGTGGCGGGCGGCGCTCGATGCGGCAGAGGTCAGTGCCGGTGGTGAGCGGGCCGATCTCGGCGACCTGCTGCCGCTGCTCCGCTGAGGGGAACCGGATCGGCCCTCCGTACCGTCACATGGCCATGCTGAGACAACGTATGGCTGTCAGCGTCGGCGTCCTGGCCCTTCTTGCCCTTGTCGGCTGTGGTACGAAGCAGGGCCAGGGAGCCGGTTCCGGTTCGGGGTCCGACGACCGTGGCTCCGTACGGACCGATCTGCCCGTCACCGATGTCTACTGGAAGGTCGACTCGGTGACGGTCGGCGGCAGGAGAACCGCCGCTCCGGTCGGCGCTCATGTCATGATCACGCCCGAAGGCAAGGCCCACGGGAACTACGGCTGCAACCACTTCTCCGCCACCGCCCGGATGAATGGCGACACGATCACCGTCACGCCGGGCGCGTGGACCACGAAGGGCTGCCGGAAGGACATCGACCAGTTCGAGAAGGCCATGTCCCGCACTTTCAGCGGCACACTCACCGCTGCCGTGACGGACAGGACCCTCACCCTGACCACGGCGACGGGCGACGCCATCGCGTTCACCTCGGAGCCCGCGGCCCCGCTCACCGGCACCACCTGGACGGTCACCACCCTGATCTCCGGCTCGGTCGCCTCGTCGCTGCCCGCCGGTGCGGAGAAGAAGGCGCGGCTGACCTTCGGCAAGGACGGCTCGGTGCAGGGCAGCTCCGGCTGCAACCAGCTGCGCGGCATCGCGACAGTCTCCGGCTCCACCATCGCGTTCGGCCGGATCGTCGGCACGAAGATGATGTGCCCGGATCCGCAGATGGAGGTGGAGCGCCCGCTGCTCGCGATCCTGCAGGGGAAGGCGACGTACCGGATCGATCACCGCACGCTGACCCTCACCGCGGCGAACGGCGAGGGCTTCAGCGCGACGGCATCCGCACCCGGGAAGTGAGTCAGGACCCCGTCGGGTACGGCAGCAGACCGGCGTTCGTCCTCTCCCAGGACGCGCGCAGTTCGGCCAGCAGCTCCGGCTCGGCCTCCGCCCGGTTCGCCTGTTCCCGCTGGTCATGGGCGAGCTGGAAGAGCTGGTCGACGCCGCTCCTGCCCCGGTAGTACTTCCAGTCGCCCCGCCGCAGCGCCCGCTCCCCGCGTACCCGCCAGAACAGGTCCCGTTCCGCGGGCTCCTCGTCCCGCAGCAGATATCCGGCGAGGCTGATGCCGTCCAGCGGATACGCGGGGTCCGGGCGCGCGCCGCCGAGCTCCAGCAGCGTCGCCGTCCAGTCCGGCGAGAACACCGGCAGACCGCTCACCTGGCGCGGGTCGATCCTGGCCGGCCAGCGAAGCACCGCCGGAACCCGGATCCCGCCCTCCTGCAGCGAGGACTTGTTGCCGGAGAGCGGCCACTGGTACGAGAACCGTTCGCCCCCGTTGTCGCTCGCGAAGAAGACCAGGGTGTCCTCCTCCTGACCGGAACGCTTCAGCGCCTTCAGCACCTCGCCGACCGAGCGGTCCAGGTCCTCGACCATCTGCTTGTACTTCTCGACCGAGCCGCCGTCCGCGTGGAACAGGCCCGCGAGCCCGCCGGCCTTGATCCTGCGGACGATCTCGGCGCTCTCGGCCGTGTCGCCCTCCGCGATCCACGGCCAGTGCGGGGTGGTGAAGTTCAGGTTGAGCAGCCACGGCTTGTCGTGGTCGCGCTCTACGTACTCGCTCGCCCGCTCGGTCAGGATCCGGGTGTAGTAGCGCAGGTCCTTGTATGTGGCGTCGCCCTCGTAGAGGTCGTACTCGCCGCCGAGGCCGAGCTTGGAGTAGTACTCCAGCGCCCCGCCGAAGTTCCCGAAGAACTCGTCCCAGCCGGATTTGGTGGGGCTGTAGTCCGGCAGATAGCCGCAGTGCCACTTGCCGATCAGCGCGGTGGCGTACCCCGCGCCGCGCAGCAGGGAGGCGAGCGTCGGGTGCGTGGGTTCGAGTCCGACCGACCGGTCCGCGATGGGCTCGGCGAGTCCGCCCTTCGTACGGCCCGGATAGCGGCCGGTGTAGAGGCTGAACCGGGTGGGGGAGCAGGTCGCCGAGCCTGAGTAGGCGTCCGTGAACCGCACGCCCTCGCGGCCCAGCCGGTCCAGGTTCGGGGTGCGGATGTGCGGAGAGCCGTACGAGGAGAGGTCGGCCCAGCCGAGGTCGTCGCCGAGGATGAAGAGGATGTTGGGCCGCCGGGAGTGCTTGCCGCGAGCGGCCCGGAAGGGGCGCTCCCGGACGTCCTCGGCGGGGGCGGCAGAAGCGGGGGCGGCGGACAGTCCGACGGCGGCGGTGGCGGCGGTCGCGCCCACGGCGGTCCCGAAGGCGCGCCGGGTCAGTGACGCCTTCTCCGTACTGTTGTTCGAATGACCCGGTCCGTGAGAAGTCATGATGCTCCAGGGCAGGGCTCGGCCGCGCATGGCGGCGCAGCGGGGGAGAGCTGGGGCCCGTCAGGCGTCAGGCGCAGGCCGGTGCCGGGTACGGGTGGAGGAGGCGGGAGCGAGGGGCGTGGACGCACGGCCGGGAATCAGCGATGCCGCCGATCCGGCGCGGGGGTGCGTGCAGCGAAAATCAGGCGCAGCGACAGATGGCGCTCGCGAAACGTCCCAGATCGACGTGGCGGCGCTCCACGAGCGTGACCGACCGGTCACCGAGGGGCTGCATGGGCCAGGAGCCTGCCAACGGGGCATGCGCCTGTCAACGGCGGTCTCGCACTCCGGACGCCGGGGCGACGCGCACCCGGGATCCCGTGCACGGCCCACTCGCGGCCCCGCGCACGGAGGACCCGACGGTGACATCGGCGGTGCGGAGAAGCCGCATACCGGCCTCGGCGGCCCGCGCCCGGTGTGAGGCTCACCACGAAACGAGCGTTCGGCCAGCGCCCCGGGCACCCCGCCGGCGGACTCACCGAGCGCCACCACCGGGCCCGGCGCCCCCGGGGACAACCCATGGCTTGAACTAGCCGGTGACGCGCCGGTAGGCCGGGCGTCAGCCGCCCTGTAGCGGATCCTGCCCCCGCCTCCGGCCTCCACCGTCAGCCGAATTCCGTCACTGTCCGTGACCGCGCACGTGGCCCCCGGAACGGCACTTCGGGCCTCTTCCCCGGTGCTCCGGCGGGGTGTCCCGAATTCGGACCAGTGGTCGATCTCGCCTACACTCGGTGGTGTGCCTCGTGGTGATGGACGACTCAACCACGACCTGCTCCCCGGAGAAAAGGGCCCTCAGGACGCTTGCGGCGTCTTCGGTGTCTGGGCTCCGGGCGAAGAGGTCGCCAAGCTCACCTATTTCGGACTGTATGCCCTGCAGCACCGTGGACAGGAGTCCGCGGGCATCGCAGTGAGCAACGGGTCCCAGATCCTGGTCTTCAAGGACATGGGACTGGTCTCGCAGGTCTTCGACGAAACGTCTCTGGGATCTCTCCAGGGCCATATCGCGGTCGGTCATGCCCGCTACTCCACCACCGGTGCCTCGGTGTGGGAGAACGCGCAGCCGACGTTCCGTGCGACCGCGCACGGCTCGATCGCCCTGGGTCACAACGGCAATCTGGTCAATACGGCCCAGCTCGCCGAGATGGTCGCCGACCTTCCTCGTAAGGACGGCCGCGCCACCCAGGTCGCCGCGACGAACGACACCGATCTGGTGACCGCTCTGCTCGCCGGCCAGACCGACGACGACGGTAAGCCGCTCACCATCGAGGAGGCCGCCGCCGCGGTGCTTCCCGAGGTGAGGGGCGCCTTCTCGCTCGTCTTCATGGATGAGCACACCCTCTACGCAGCCCGTGACCCGCAGGGCATCCGCCCGCTGGTCCTCGGCCGGCTGGAGCGTGGCTGGGTGGTGGCCTCCGAGTCCGCCGCCCTCGACATCTGCGGTGCCAGCTTCGTCCGCGAGATCGAGCCGGGCGAGCTCGTCGCCATCGACGAGAACGGCCTGCGCACCTCACGCTTCGCGGAAGCGAAGCCCAAGGGCTGTGTCTTCGAGTACGTCTATCTGGCCCGACCCGACACCGACATCGCCGGGCGCAACGTCTACCTCTCCCGCGTGGAGATGGGCCGTAAGCTGGCCGCCGAGGCCCCGGTCGAGGCCGATCTGGTCATAGCGACTCCGGAGTCCGGCACGCCCGCCGCCATCGGCTACGCGGAAGCCAGCGGAATCCCGTTCGGCGCGGGTCTGGTCAAGAACGCGTACGTCGGCCGGACCTTCATCCAGCCCTCGCAGACCATTCGCCAGCTGGGCATCCGCCTCAAGCTGAACCCGCTCAAGGAAGTCATCAAGGGCAAGCGCCTGGTGGTCGTCGACGACTCGATCGTCCGCGGCAACACCCAGCGCGCACTGGTCCGGATGCTCCGCGAGGCCGGCGCTGCCGAGATCCACATCCGGATCTCGTCCCCGCCGGTGAAGTGGCCCTGCTTCTTCGGCATCGACTTCGCGACCCGCGCGGAGCTGATCGCCAACGGCATGACGGTTGATGAGATCTCCACGTCGATGGGGGCCGACTCGCTCGCGTACATCTCGCTCGACGCGATGGTCGAGGCGACCACGATCGCCAAGCCGAACCTGTGCCGCGCCTGCTTCGACGGTGAGTACCCGATGGAGCTCCCGGACCCGGAGCTGCTCGGCAAGCAGCTGCTGGAGACCGAGCTGGCGGCAGGCCCTGCGGCGACCGCCGCGGCCGACGCACTGCGTCGTCCGTGACCGGCCACGCGCACCAGCCCTGCCACCAGCCCCGTATTTCCACACGAAAGATCCCAGGCAATGTCTGAGACAACAGGTGCTTCCTACGCGGCAGCGGGCGTCGACATCGAGGCCGGCGACCGCGCCGTCGAGCTGATGAAGGAGTGGGTGAAGAAGACGCAGCGCCCAGAGGTCGCGGGCCTCGGCGGCCTCGGCGGATTCGCCGGCCTCTTCGACGCCTCGGCCCTCAAGCGCTACGAGCGTCCGCTGCTCGCCTCCGCCACCGACGGCGTCGGCACGAAGGTCGACCTCGCGCGCAAGATGGGCGTGTACGACACCATCGGCCACGACCTCGTCGGCATGGTCGTCGACGACCTGGTCGTGTGCGGCGCCGAGCCGCTCTTCATGACCGACTACATCTGCGTCGGCAAGGTGCACCCCGAGCGTGTCGCGTCCATCGTGAAGGGCATCGCCGAAGGCTGCGTGCTGGCCGGCTGCTCCCTGATCGGCGGCGAGACCGCCGAACACCCGGGCCTCCTCGGTCCGGACGACTTCGATGTCGCGGGCGCCGGTACGGGCGTGGTCGAGGCCGACCGGCTGCTCGGCCCGGACCGTATCCGTAAGGGTGACGCGGTTATCGCGATGGCGTCGTCCGGTCTTCACTCCAACGGGTACTCGCTCGTCCGCCATGTCTTCTTCGACCGGGCCGGCTGGGCGCTGGACCGCGACGTCGAGGAGTTCGGCCGCACGCTCGGCGAGGAGCTCCTGGAGCCCACCAGGATCTACTCGCTGGACTGCCTGGCGCTGACCCGTACGACCGAGGTGCACGGCTTCAGCCATGTCACCGGGGGCGGTCTGGCCAACAACCTGGCCCGGGTCATCCCGGACGCCCTGCACGCCACCGTCGACCGCTCCACGTGGACGCCCGGCGCGGTCTTCGACCTGGTCGGCAAGACCGGTCAGGTCGAGCAGCTGGAGCTGGAGAAGACGCTCAACATGGGCGTCGGCATGATCGCGATCGTTCCGGCGGAATCCGTGGATGCGGCGCTGACGACGCTGGCCGACCGCGGGGTCGACGCCTGGGTGGCCGGCGAGATCACGGACCGCGGCACGCACGGCTCGGGTGCCGAGCTGGTCGGCGCGTACGCGCGCTAGTGCCGTGACCGGCAAGGCTTGCCGGGAGGGGCGCTAGGACACGCGGCGGGGGCAGGGCGCACCGGTACCGTCCGGTGACCGTCCTGCCTTGGGTCGCCGGGCAGGATCAAGCTGCCGATCGGCCCCGAAAAGCGCAACACAGAACCCGGTCCGGGCAGGCCCGGACCGGGTTGATGTGTCAGCGCGAGGTCAAGCGCCGCGGCGCTGTGACGACGGACCGGACTGGTCGTCCTCGTCCTCATCGTCGTCATCGTTGTACAGATCCGCGTACTGTGCGTACGGGTCATCTTCCTCGTCGTCGTCCTCGAACGGCTCTGCGTTCGGTGGTTGACTCGAAGGCGATGCGCCCAGCTCATTGGCCAGACGCGACAGGTCAGTCCCGCCGCTGCTGTACTTCAGCTGGCGGGCGACCTTTGTCTGCTTGGCCTTTGCCCGGCCGCGCCCCATGGCTCGACCCCCTCGGTGACGGGGCTCGACGGCCCCAGAGTCTTGACACGCGTTCATGTTTCAGGACGGACTCTCGGCAGAGAGACCGTGCCCGTAGGGCTTTAACGGTACCTGCTTCCGTGGCCATACGGTACGCCGCCCGCATCACACGCCCCGGAACAGGACCAACGAGAAGCCCCGTCCTCGCTGGTCAACTGCGATTTTAACCTCTTCTCGGCATGCGACCCGCCGACCGGCGTGAGTCTTGTCTCGCCGGTCGGCGGGTCGGCCGTCCGAGTAACGGCCGCGACGCCCGGTGAGGGCCCCGCGACCGTCGGCGACGAGCGGTCAGGCGCGCCGCGCGTCGGCCATCCGCTGCTCGGCGATCCGGTCGGCCGCCGCAGCCGGCGGAATGCCGTCTTCCTTCGCACGTGCGAATATAGCCAGCGTGGTGTCGAAGATCTTCGACGCCTTCGCCTTGCACCGGTCGAAGTCGAAGCCGTTCAGCTCGTCGGCGACCTGGATGACGCCGCCCGCGTTCACCACGTAGTCGGGGGCGTACAGGATCGAGCGGTCCGCGAGGTCCTTCTCGACGCCCGGGTGCGCCAGCTGGTTGTTGGCCGCGCCGCACACCACCTTGGCCGTGAGCACCGGGACGGTCTCGTCGTTCAGCGCACCGCCGAGCGCGCACGGGGCGTAGATGTCGAGACCTTCGGTACGGATCAGCGCGGCGGTGTCCGCGGCGACGGCGACCTCCGGGTGGAGATCGGTGATCCGGCGCACCGATTCCTCCCGGACGTCCGTGACCACGACCTCGGCGCCGTCCGACAGCAGATGTTCGACGAGGTGGTGACCGACCTTGCCGACGCCCGCAACCCCCACTTTTCGGCCACGCAGCGTCGGGTCGCCCCAGAGGTGCTGGGCCGAGGCCCGCATGCCCTGGAAGACACCGAACGCGGTGAGGACGGAGGAGTCGCCGGCGCCGCCGTTCTCCGGGGACCGGCCGGTGGTCCACCGGCACTCGCGGGCGATGACGTCCATGTCGGCGACGTACGTGCCGACGTCGCAGGCGGTCACGTAGCGACCGCCGAGCGAGGCCACGGCCCGGCCGTAGGCCAGCAGCAGTTCCTCGGTCTTGATCTTCTCGGGGTCGCCGATGATGACGGCCTTGCCGCCGCCGTGGTCGAGACCGGCCATGGCGTTCTTGTACGACATGCCGCGCGCCAGGTTCAGCGCATCCGCGACGGCCTCCTCCTCGGAGGCGTACGGATAGAAGCGGGTGCCGCCGAGGGCCGGGCCCAGGGCGGTGGAGTGGATGGCGATGACGGCCTTGAGGCCGCTGGCACGGTCCTGGCAGAGCACGACTTGCTCGTGTCCCCCCTGATCCGAGTGGAACAGGGTGTGCAGGACGCCGTCGGTCACATCGGTCACGGTGGTGACTCCCAAGTACGAAGCGGCGGAAGACCCCCCTGAAGGTGGGGAGGGCCCCGGACCGACCGGCACGGACGGTCCGACAGGGCACGAGCGTAAGTCCTACGGCGACGGAGATCTGTTCCAGTGCCAAGGATCACCCTCTCGCGGAGTACGGGCGTGACACGATCTGAGGCATGTCGGTGGTGTCTTCGGTGCTCGTTCCTTACGCGTCCTACCTCCGGGTGTACGAACCGCTGGCCGCTTTCCCGGAGCCGGAGCGGGCCCACTGGGCTCGCTACGCGGGGCGCGACCGCATTCCCACGGCGCAGGACGAACTCCGCCGCTCGCTGGCCGACTTGGCGGCCACACCGCCGGTCGGGGTGCCGGTCCACGAGAGCGGGGACGCGTTCGTCGCCGAGGTGGACGGTGTGGTGTGCGTCTGTCCGTGGCGGACCCGGCTGCGCGGCTGGCTGGCGCTGGAGGAGCTGGCGGAGATGTTCCCGGCCCCGGTGCTCGACGCGGTGCTGCCGCCGGTGGTGCGCGGGCAGGCGCTCGCCGACCACGAGCGGTGGGCGGAGCGCAATCCGGACGCCCGGCCGTGGATCCGGACCGCGGTGTGGCAGGTACCGGTGCGCTGGTTCGTCCTCTTCTCCGACGAGGAGCGGGAGCACACGGAGGCGGCCGAGGGCGGGGGAGCGCCGGTGCTGCGCTACCGGACCCCGATGGTGCAGGCGCGTCGTCGGCTGGCCAGATCGCTGAAGGCGCTCAGGGAGACCGTCGACGAGGCGCCGCTGACCGAGGGCCTGGTGGATGTCGGCCGGTGGCTGGAGGAGTTCCATCCGCGCGCACTGGTCGAGCTCGACTACGGCGGTCTGGTGCATGCGCTGTCGGCGGAGCAGCTCGCCGGGGACCGGTCGGCCGCGGATGTCGCCGAGGGCATCGCGGCGCTGCAGGCCGGTGACACCGAAGGGGCGAGTGCGGCGTACGGGCGGCTGGCGGAGCGCTGGCGGGCCGTGAGGGACCGTCAGTTCGCCAGCTGAGTCCGGCGGTGCGGGGCCGGGAACCGGTCGCCCCTGTGGCTCGTCTGTGTGACTCACGAGGATGGTGGGGGTGAAGGGGCGGAAGCGTACTCCCGTGGCTCCGGGACCTACGTCCCGAACCGGGCCTTTGCCTCAGAGGTGACGGATAGCACTAACTGGGCCCTTGCGCCCTTCCCTACTCCTCGTGCCAAAATAGGACAAGGAGTCCGGGGAGGACTCCATCCGTCCAATTGAGGGCGGATTGCTCAGCATTGCACGCTATGGGGGGTCTGGTGACTCCTGATCGCTCTGTGACTGATCGTCACGGTGGTGTGACTGTCCGCTATGGCATGGTCCATCGGCTTCCGTCGCTGATGAACACCTGGGAGGGCAATTCCATCGGTTTGGCCGACGTGGCTGGACGGATGGTGTAGTTGTAGTGCCGAGGACAAGCCGTTCGTCCTATAACCGACTCGGCCCGCGTCCGCCATTTCGGGCAACGCGGGTCAAGGTGCAGAATTTAGAGGAAAGAACCGAGATGGTTCGGTTCTCCCGAGGAGGCCGCTCATGACCGCTCGCACCCCTGACGCCGAGCCGCTGCTGACCCCGGCTGAGGTTGCCACGATGTTCCGCGTGGACCCGAAGACGGTCACCCGTTGGGCCAAGGCAGGCAAGCTCACGTCCATCCGCACGCTCGGTGGACATCGCCGGTACCGCGAGGCAGAGGTCCGCGCACTGCTTGCGGGTATTCCGCAGCAGCGCAGCGAGGCCTGACACACCCCTGTCGCCGCGTCACAACCGGGCTGCCCGGGTCCCCCAACCCGCGTTCGCCCACCCATAGCTCCACACGACGGGCGCCCGCCCCAACGGGCGCCATACCTGTGCAATACGGGGTACGTCGTTCGATCGCGCTGGACTCCGCCGGGTCCAGCGCGATCTTTTTTGTGCCCGCGGGGCGGCCGGTCGGCCGGGGCTCCGGCTTCGCGTGGAGTGCTGTGCGGGCGCATCCGACCCCGACGGGCGGGTCCTCCGGAGGGTTGCCCGGGGCTCAGGGGCTGCCCCCTGGGCCTCCCCGCGGAAGCGTCATCCGAGGGGTGCAATTGCACATATTAAATTCGCCAGTTGTAGGAAGGGTGTAAAGTCACCCTTTCTCAAAACTTGTTGAGTGACACCCGTCACATGGTCCGAGTCTTGCCAAGGTCGAGCCTGCCACTGCCGGGAGGCGGATGTCCTCGCCTTCGGTCACGTGGCGGCAGGACTTTCGTCCTCGGCCCTCTCGGTGCAGTTCTGTTCTTCCGGGGCGGTCGCGGGGGCGGCGAGCGCCGCGACCTCCTGAACGGCCGCTGGGGCCCCGCCGGGTGGCGTGGGCGGTTCGGGGGGCGGGGCGGACTGAGAGGCCGTCACGGGCTCCATGGCGAGCCTCAGGAGCTGATGGCAGATCGGGCAGTGCCGGGTGAGATGCCGGTAGCCGGAAGCGGCCGCCAGATGGGCGCGCAGCAGTGCGCGGGTCTCGTGCCTCGCCGTCGACGCCGCCATCCGCGCCACCTCCCGGTGGACCGCGCCGCCCCGCGCCGAGGAACAGGGGCGGCCCCTGCTGTCTGAGTACCCGTCGGCAGTTGCCGGAGTCAAGACACGCGAAAGCCCGGATCCAGAAGGATCCGGGCTTTCGTTACTGCGGTCCTGACGGGATTTGAACCCGCGGCCTCCACCTTGACAGGGTGGCGAGCACTCCAAACTGCTCCACAGGACCAGGTTTTCGCGGCTTCCTTGCGGCTGCCTGCGAAACCAGACTGTACAGGAGATTGGCCGCTCCGGTCGACTTCACTCCTGGTGGTGGCTCCGTTACACCCCGAGGGGTGCCCGATCAGGGAGCCGCGGCGTCGATCGCCTTCACGATCCGCTTGTCCGAGACGGGGTACGCGGTGCCCAGGGCGTGCGCGAAATAGCTCACCCGGAGTTCCTCGATCATCCAGCGGATGTCCAGGACCTCCTGCGGAACGGGCCTGCCCTGCGGCATCTGTTCGAGCAGCCAGGCGTACTCGTCCTGCATCTCGTGGACCTTCTCCATGCGCGTGGTGTCGCGCTGGACGGCCGTCGGCATCTGCTGGAGCCGACGGTCCACGGCGACCAGGTAGCGCATCAGGTCGGGCAGCCTGCGCAGCCCGGTCCTCGTGACGAAGCCCGGCGGCACGAGGGCGGCGAGCTGGTTCCGTACATCGGTGACGTTGTTGACCAGGACCAGGCTGTTGGTGGCCTTCAGGCGCCGCTCGCAGGCCTGCCAGGCGGCCAGCACCTGCTGCACCTGGGCGACCGTGTGCTCGGTCAGCGCGACGAGATCGGCGCGGACCTTGTCGTACAGCTTCCGGAACGACTCCTCGTCCCAGGCCGGCCCGCCGTGGGCGCCGATCAGCCGGTCCGCGGCAGCGGTCGCGCAGTCCTCGAACAGCGCCTGGATGGAGCCGTGCGGATTGCGGGACAGGGCGAGCTTCTGCTGGTTCGTCAGCTTGTCCGAGGCGAACTTGGCGGGGTTCACCGGGATGTTCAGCAGGATCAGCTTCCGGGTGCCGCGCCACATCGCCTGCTGCTGCTCGGCCTCGGTGTCGAAGAGCCGTACGGCCACTGTGCCCTCCGCGGCTCCCTCCTGGTCGACCAGGGCCGGGTACGCCTTCACCGGCTGGCCGGCCCGCCGGGTCTCGAAGACCCGGTTCAGCGTGCCGATCGTCCAGTCCGTGAGCCCCGAACGCTCGATGGACTCGCCCGAGGGCCCCACGGTGGCCGCAGCGGCCTTGGAGAGGGCCTGGCGGGCCTTGGGGCGCAGCTGGAGCTTCAGCGCCTCCAGGTCCTTGTCCTCGGCCACCCTGCGGCGCCGCTCGTCGACGATCCGGAACGTGATCTTGAGGTGGTCCGGGATCCGGGAGAGGTCGAAGTCGTCGGCGGAGACCGGGACCCCGACCATCTGCTGGAGCTCACGCGCGAGGGTGACCGGCAGCGGCTCCTGCAGCGGCACAGCCCGGTCCAGGAACCGGCCCGCATAGTTCGGCGCGGGGACGTAGTGCCGGCGGATCGGCTTGGGCAGGGAGCGGATCAGCTCGGTGACCACGTCCTCGCGCAGGCCGGGGATCTGCCAGTCGAAGCCCTCGGGGGTGACCTGGTTGAGCACCTGGAGCGGGATGTGGACGGTCACACCGTCCGCGTCCGCGCCGGGCTCGAACTGGTAGGTCACCTTGAACTTGAGCTTCCCCTGCCGCCAGGAGTCCGGGTAGTCGTCCTTGGTGACGGCCCCGGCCTTCTCGTTGATGAGCATCGAGCGCTCGAAGTCGAGCGCGTCGGGCTCGTCGCGGCGCTTGTGCTTCCACCAGGAGTCGAAGTGCGCGCCGGAGACGACGTGCTCCGGGATCCGCTGGTCGTAGAAGTCGAAGAGCGTCTCGTCGTCCACGAGGATGTCGCGGCGCCGCGCACGGTGCTCCAACTCCTCGACCTCGCCGAGGAGTTTGCGGTTGTCATGGAAGAACTGGTGGTGCGTCCGCCAGTCGCCCTCGACCAGTGCGTTCCGGATGAAGAGATCGCGGGACGTCTCGGCGTCGATCCGGCCGAAATTGATCTTGCGCTGGGCGACGATCGGTACGCCGTACAGCGTGACCCGCTCGTACGCCATCACCGCGGCCTGGTCCTTCTCCCAGTGCGGCTCGCTGTAGGTGCGCTTCAGCAGATGCTGGGCCAGCGGTTCGATCCACTCCGGCTCGACCCTGGCATTGACCCGCGCCCACAGCCGGGACGTCTCGACCAGCTCGGCCGACATCACGAACCGCGGCTGCTTCTTGAAGAGCGCCGAACCGGGGAAGATCGCGAACTTGGCGCTGCGCGCGCCGAGGTACTCGTTCTTCTCGGTGTCCTTCAGCCCGATGTGCGACAGCAGCCCGGCCAGCAGCGAGGTGTGCACCGCCTGCTCCGGCGCATCCTCCTCATTGAGGTGGATGCCCATCTGCTTGGCGACCGTACGCAGCTGCGCATAGATGTCCTGCCATTCGCGGATGCGCAGGAAGTTCAGATACTCCTGCTTGCACATCCGGCGGAAGCTGGACGAGCCGCGCTCCTTCTGCTGCTCGCGGATGTACCGCCACAGGTTGAGGAACGCCAGGAAGTCCGACGTCTCGTCCTTGAAGCGGGCGTGCTGCTGATCGGCCTGCGTCTGCTTGTCCGAGGGCCGCTCGCGCGGGTCCTGGATGGAGAGCGCGGCGGCGATCACCATGACCTCGCGCGTGCAGCCGTTGCGGTCGGCCTCGATGACCATGCGGGCGAGGCGCGGGTCGACGGGCAGCTGCGAGAGCTTCCGCCCCAGCTGCGTCAGCCGTTTCCTCGGATCCTTCTCGTCCGGGTCGAGTGCGCCGAGCTCCTGGAGCAGCTGCACACCGTCGCGGATGTTGCGGTGGTCCGGCGGGTCGATGAAGGGGAACTTCTCGATGTCGCCGAGGCCGGCCGCGGTCATCTGGAGGATGACGGACGCCAGGTTCGTGCGGAGGATCTCCGCGTCCGTGAACTCCGGGCGGGTCAGGAAGTCGTCCTCGGAGTACAGCCGGATGCAGATGCCGTCCGACGTACGGCCGCAGCGCCCCTTGCGCTGGTTGGCGCTGGCCTGCGAGATCCGCTCGATCGGCAGCCGCTGGACCTTGGTGCGGTGGCTGTAGCGGGAGATGCGGGCGCTGCCCGGGTCGATCACGTACTTGATGCCGGGAACGGTCAGCGAGGTCTCGGCGACGTTCGTCGCGAGAACGATCCTGCGCCCGGTGTGGCGTTGGAACACCCGGTGCTGCTCGGCGTGCGACAGGCGCGCGTAGAGGGGGAGCACCTCGGTGTGACGGAGGTTCTTCTTGTTCAGGGCGTCCGCGGTGTCGCGGATCTCGCGCTCGCCGGAGAGGAAGACCAGGACATCGCCCGGGCCCTCCGCCTGGAGTTCGTCGACGGCGTCGCAGATCGCGGTGATCTGGTCGCGGTCGGAGTCCTCGCCCTCTTCCTCCAGCAGCGGCCGGTAGCGCACCTCGACCGGGTACGTACGCCCGCTGACCTCGACGATCGGCGCATCGCCGAAGTGCCGGGCGAAGCGCTCCGGGTCGATGGTCGCCGAGGTGATGACGACCTTCAGGTCGGGGCGCTTGGGCAGCAGCCGGGCCAGATAGCCCAGCAGGAAGTCGATGTTCAGCGACCGCTCGTGGGCCTCGTCGATGATGATCGTGTCGTACGCGAGCAGCTCGCGGTCCGTCTGGATCTCGGCCAGCAGGATGCCGTCCGTCATCAGCTTCAGATACGTCGCGTCCGGGTTCACCTGGTCGGTGAAGCGGACCTTCCAGCCCACCGCCTCGCCGAGCGGCGTCTTCAGCTCGTCGGCGACGCGCTCGGCGACCGTGCGGGCCGCGATCCGGCGCGGCTGGGTGTGCCCGATCATGCCCCGGACGCCGCGCCCCAGCTCCATGCAGATCTTCGGGATCTGCGTGGTCTTGCCGGAGCCGGTCTCACCGGCGACGATCACGACCTGGTGGTCGCGTATCGCCTCCAGGATCTCGTCCTTTTTCTGGCTGACCGGAAGTTCTTCCGGGTACGAGAGAACGGGCATCCGCTCGGCGCGCCCCGCGAGCCGCTCGGCTGCCTTCCCGGCCTGTGTGGCGATCTCGTCCAGCACGGCCTGCCGGGCTTCGGGCTTACGGATCCGGCGCGCCCCTTCGAGGCGGCGGCCGAGCCGGTGCGCGTCGCGGAGCGAGACGTGTCCGAGTTGGGACTGGAGATCGGCAAAGGAAGTAGACATACGGGTCCCAGGATCGCACCCGGGCCCGAGGAACGGCGAACCTATTTCGCGCGGTCTGCGTCACGGCCGCGGTGACTGCGGGGGAGCTCCCGATCACAGCACGTACCATTTCGGACAACTGATCTTCGTACCGCAGTGGAAAGGCCGTCGCCCGTGTCCCGTACGCAGTGGTGCTGCCTGGTGGCGGTGCTCGCGGTCGCGCTGGGGCTGTTCTGCGGGCCCGCCACGGCGGGGACGGCGGCGACCGCGTCCGGGGAGTCCGGCACCGCGGTGGCCGCCCCGGCCGTCGACGGTCAGGGGGTGCCCGGCTGCGGCAACGGCACGACGCACGACGACACCGAGCCCGGCGTGCCCGTCCGGGCCCGTGCCGCGCACGACCAGGCACCCGGTCTCGCCGAGTGGGGGCTGAGCGCGACCCCCTGGCAGGGGTCCGCGGAGCCGTGCACATGCGTCGGGCTGCGCGGTCCGGAGTGCGCCGCGCCCTCCTCGGTGGAACTCTCCGTACTGCGGGTATAGGGGCGCCCGCCGCCCGGTCGTCCCTTACCCCCTTCCGCACCACGAGCACGGAGTCTCGCCATGCCCACGCCCAAAACCTCCTCGTCCAGGAAGCCGTTGCTCTACGGCACCGGTGTCGTCCTCGCCGCCGCGCTGCTCGGCTTCATCTCCTACCGCGCCACCGCCCCCGCCGACCGCTCCGGCTCCTCCTCGACCGCGGTCGCCGATGTCACCGCCGACCCGGACGCCGGCGTCTTCCCGGAACTGGCGAAGCTGGCCCGCCGCGACGCCGGCGACGGACTCGCGCAGGGCCGGGCGGACGCACCCGTGGTCCTCATCGAGTACGCCGACTTCAAGTGCGGCTACTGCGGCAAGTTCGCCCGGGACACCGAACCCGCTCTGATCAAGAAGTACGTCGCCAACGGCACTCTGCGCATCGAGTGGCGCAACTTCCCGATCTTCGGCGCCGAATCCGAGGCCGCGGCGCGCGCCGCCTGGGCCGCCGGGCAGCAGGGCCGCTTCTGGCAGTTCCACGCAGCCGCCTACGCCGAAGGGGTCAAGGAGAAGGGCTTCGGCAAGGACCGGCTGAAGGCGCTCGCCAGGGAGGCGGGGGTGCGGGACCTCGGCCGGTTCGTGCGCGACGCGGACGGCGCGGCAGCTTCCGCCGCGGTGAGCAAGGACCAGGAGGAGGGGTACGGGATCGGCGCGAGCTCCACCCCGTCCTTCCTGATCAACGGCCGCCCGCTGGCCGGAGCGCAGCCGGTGGAGGTCTTCGAGCAGGTCATCCAGGCGGCGGCCGACAAGGCCGCCGACACCAAGGACGCCAAGGGGGACGGCGGCTCCAAGGGCTCCGGTGACTCCGGGGGCACCGACAAGTGACGATGGACATCGGCTACTTCGCCGCCTTCCTCGGCGGGCTGCTGGCCCTGGTCAGCCCCTGCAGCGCCCTGTTGCTGCCCGCCTTCTTCGCCTACTCCATCGACACGGCCTCGCGGCTGCTGGCCCGTACCGGCATCTTCTACGCGGGTCTGGCCACGACCCTCGTGCCGCTCGGCGCCGCGGGCTCGTACGCCGGACGGCTCTTCTACAGCCACCGCGACCAGCTGGTCCTCGGCGCCGGCTGGCTGATCATCGGGCTCGGCGTGGCCCAGATCGTGGGTCTCGGCTTCGCCTCGCGCCGGATCGCGGCCCTCAGCGGGCGGATCCGGCCGACGACCGCCCTGTCGGTCTACGCCCTCGGCGCCGTCTACGGGCTGGCCGGGTTCTGCGCCGGACCGATTCTCGGCAGCGTCCTGACGGTGGCGGCGGTCAGCGCCAGCCCGGTCTACGGCGGACTGCTGCTCGCCGTCTACGCCCTGGGCATGGCGGTCCCGCTGTTCCTGCTGGCGCTGGTCTGGGAGCGCTTCGACCTCGGGCGCCGCGCCTGGCTGCGCGGCCGTGCCTTCCGGCTCGGCCGCTTCGAACTGCACACCACCACTGCGCTGTCGGGGCTGTTCTTCATCGGTCTTGGCGCACTGTTCCTGGCGTACGACGGGACGACCGCGCTGCCCGGACTGCTGGACGTGGACGATTCGTTCGCCGTCGAGCAGTGGGCGCAGCGGATCGGCGAGCAGGTGCCGGACGCGGCCGCGCTGGTGACGGTGGTGGCGGTGGCGCTGCTGGTTCTCGGGGTGCGGGCCCGGCGCCGCCGGGACGGGAACTCCGCGGAGCGGGAAGAGGCCTGACACGGCGAAGGCCCCGTCCGGTGGACGGGGCCTTCGGGTGGTGGCTGGGGCCGGGATCGAACCGGCGACCTATCGCTTTTCAGGCGATCGCTCGTACCAACTGAGCTACCCAGCCACGCAGCACTTACGAGCTGCAGCGGTCCTGACGGGATTTGAACCCGCGGCCTCCACCTTGACAGGGTGGCGAGCACTCCAAACTGCTCCACAGGACCAAGCTTTTGTGCGACTAAGTGTCGCACAAGGTGGTGCGTGCCCCCAACGGGATTCGAACCCGTGCTACCGCCTTGAAAGGGCGGCGTCCTGGGCCACTAGACGATGAGGGCAGAACTGCAGTGTTGCTGCTTCTGCGCCTGTCACCCGGGCGGGGGACGTGAGAAGCATGTGACTCCGCTTCCCCTCAAGAGGTTCCGCTTCTCCTTCAACCTCTGGGGTCTCAGAACGGTCAAGCCCTGACCGGCGCCCTTGGGCACGTCGGAGACTGTACTACGGCGTTTCGGTGTCAGCCAAACCGAATAGGCGAAGGGGTCGCTCCGGGTCGGTTCTCGCCCGGCAGATGGCGGCTGACCTCGGCCGTCGTCAGGCCGAGCCCGCCGAGCGTGATCTCGTCCCAGGCCTGCAGACGGCGAGTCGCGCGGTCCAGATAGAGCACCGAGGCGCGCACCTTTTCCGGCTTCCTGTTCTGTACGGCGCGCAGCCCGCCGCCGCCCGTGGAGCCTTCGACCTTGAGCCGGGTGCCGAGTTCCATCAGTTCGTTCTGCCGGTGGTGCACATGGCCGGCGAGGATCAGCGGCACCGTGCCGTCCGTCTCGCGGGCCGCCTCCGGCTCATGGGCGACGGCGATGTCGACGGGGGTGCCGGCCTGTTCCTGGCTGCGGAGTGAGGAGGCGAGCCGCATGCCCGCCATCCGCTCGGCGGCCGCCCCCTGGGCGGGGAGCGAGCGGTCCGGGGTGAACTGCGGGTCCCCGATGCCCGCCACCCGCAGCCCGCCGACGTTCACGGCCCGGCCGTCGTCCAGCACACGCACGTTCTTGAACCGCCCCAGATACCGCTGGGTGATCCGGGAGTCGTGGTTGCCGCGGACCCAGACGTAGGGCGCGCCCAGGTCGCGGATCGGGTCCAGGAAGCCGTTCTCGACGGCGGAGCCGTGGTCCATCGTGTCGCCCGAGTCGATGATCACGTCGATGTCGTACTGCTTGACCAGCGAGCCGATGATCTGCCAGGCCGCGGGGTTGAGGTGGATGTCGGAGACATGCAGGACGCGGAGGGTGGCGGGGTCCGGGCGGTAGACGGGGAGCGTCGATGTGGCGTCGTAGAGCTTGGTCACATTGGTGACCAGCCGGGCCAGTTCCCGTTGGTAGACGTCGAAGTCGGTGACGATCGAGCGGGCGTCGCCGACCACCGAGGGAGCGCTGGAGAGCAGCCCGGAGAACTTGGGCTCCAGGACGGACTTCGGATTCCAGGTGGCGTAGGCGCTGACGCCCGACGCGGCCAGCAGTGCGAGCGCGAGACCACCGGCGGCCAGCGCGCGGCGTGGGCGGCGGTAGACGGCGAGACCGAGCGCGGTCGCACCGGAGACGACGGCGACGACGGAGCGCACGGCGAGCTCACGGGTGCCGGTGGAGACGTCCGCGGATATCTCCTGCTGGAGTCCGGCGAGCCGTTCGGGGTGCTGGACCAGGGCCCCGGAGCGCACCGGGTCCAGCCGGTCGACCTGCACGTCGAGGCGGACCGGGGCTATGTGGGAGTCCAGCTCCAGGGCGCCGAGCGGGGCCACATTGATCTTCGTGCCGCCGCTCAGGGAGGGGCGCAGGGCCATCGTGGTGTCCATCGGGCCGACGGGCGTACGGACACTGCCGACGACCAGCAGCCCCAGCCAGGCGCCGAACACGACGACGGCGATCAGACCCAGCGCGCGCCCGTAGGGGTGCGGAGCGGGGGCGAGGCCACTGCCGGGGGCGGTGGAGCGGGGGTGGTGGTGATGGCGGATGCGGGCGACTGCGGCGCGGAAGGAGGCGCGGACCATTGGGCGCGTATGCCCGGGTTCGGGGGCGGCCATGCGGGGCGCGGGATTGCGGGACAGGGCGGGGGACGGCGGTCCGGGGCCGGTCGGGCGGGGGGTACGTGACAATGGCGGTGTGCTGGAGATGACGCGCGAAGAGTTCGAGGAACTGGTCGCCGAGGCCCTGGACCGGATTCCGCCGGAGCTGACGCGGCTGATGGACAACGTCGCGGTGTTTGTCGAGGACGAACCGGATCCCGGTGATCCGGAGCTGCTCGGGCTGTACGAGGGCACGCCGCTGACCGATCGCGGCGAGTGGTACGCCGGGGTGCTGCCGGACCGGATCACGATCTACCGGGGGCCGACGCTGCGGATGTGCGAGTCGCGCGAGGACGTCGTGGCCGAGACGGAAATCACGGTTGTCCATGAGATCGCCCACCACTTCGGCATCGACGACGAGCGGCTGCACGCGCTCGGTTACGGCTGAGTACGCCCGGGAGGGCAGCGGCGAAGAGGCCGGCGGCGAAGGGGTCGGTGGCGCGTGGGGCGTGTCCCTTGCGGGGGAACGGGAGTTGGGCACAGTGCCCCCGTCCGTTCCCGCCCTTCTTCGCTCCTCGCCTCCCGGAGGTGCCACCCGTGCGCCAGTTGCCCGCCCCTGTCCGATGGGCAGCCGTCACCGCGGTGACGATTGCCGCGTCCACCGGCTGCATGAGCATCAGCGACGACGGCGGGAAGCCGACCCCGTCGCGGTCGGCCGAGCGGAGGGGCTCGTCGGGTGAACCGGACGGCTCCACGGCGGCGGGTACGGGACGGGCCCGTACCGGAGGGGGCGCGGAGGCGCACTCCGACCGGGAGACCGCCGAATCGCCGAGCCCGAGCGCGTCGGCGCGTGCCTCGGCCGGACCCGGTGGTGCGCATGCGGGCGGGGGGTCCGGTGCTCCGTTGCCGACCCGGGGCGGGCAGCTGCCGGCGCCGTCCTCATCGGGGGGCGGGGGGCCGCAGCAGCCGGGGCCGTCCGCGGAGCCGTCGGTGCCCTCCGATCCGTCCGCGCCGGTCACCCCGGAGCCGTCGGGCTCACCTGATCCGGAACCCTCGGATCCGTCTCCGGCCCCCTCCGAGTCTCCGGCCGCGCAGTTCCGCAGTGACGCGATGAGTGCGCCGGACGACATGGAGGCGCTGCGGACTCCCGAGGCATCACCCCAGGTGGGGCCGGTGTAGCGGGTGGTCCGGAGCGTGCGGTTTGCGCGATGGGGGTGCGAGTGCGTATGGTGGTAGATCGTTTGATCCCATTGCCCGGCGCCGACACAGAAGAGCGCCGTGTGGCGCGTACTCTCCCTTGCCGTGGCTGGACCGCATTGAGGCGGTCGAAATTGCGAATCACGGAGTTATGGGCGCGTGCCGAGACTCCGGAAGGTTTCGCATTTCGCATGTCCAATTTCAGCTCTGACAACACCGTCGTGCCCGAGAACGACGAGATTGTCACCGAAGCCGAGGCCGTAGTGGCCGAGGCCGCCGAGGTGTCCGAGCCGATCGAGACGGCCGAGTCCGTCGACTTCACCGGCTCCACCGAGGCCACCACCGACTCCGAGCCGACCGTCACCTTCGCCGACCTGGGCCTGCCCGAGGGCATCGTCCGCAAGCTCGCGCAGAACGGTGTGACCGCGCCCTTCCCGATCCAGGCGGCGACCATTCCGGACGCGCTGGCCGGCAAGGACATCCTGGGCCGCGGCCGTACCGGCTCCGGCAAGACGCTCTCCTTCGGTCTGCCGACCCTGGCCACGCTGGCCGGCGGTCACACCGAGAAGAAGAAGCCCCGCGCGGTCATCCTCACCCCGACCCGTGAGCTCGCGATGCAGGTCGCGGACGCGCTGCAGCCCTACGGCGACGTGCTCGGCCTGAAGATGAAGGTCGTCTGCGGCGGTACGTCGATGGGCAACCAGATCTACGCGCTGGAGCGCGGTGTCGACATCCTCGTCGCCACCCCGGGCCGACTGCGCGACATCATCAACCGGGGCGCCTGCTCCCTGGAGAACGTCCAGGTCGCCGTCCTCGACGAGGCCGACCAGATGTCCGACCTGGGCTTCCTGCCGGAGGTCACCGAGCTGCTCGACCAGGTTCCGGTCGGCGGTCAGCGCATGCTCTTCTCCGCCACCATGGAGAACGAGATCGGCACGCTGGTCAAGCGCTACCTGAGCAACCCGGTGAGCCACGAGGTCGACAGCGCCCAGGGCAACGTCACGACCATGACGCACCACGTCCTCGTCGTGAAGCCGAAGGACAAGGCGCCGGTCACCTCCGCCATCGCCGCCCGCAAGGGCCGCACGATCATCTTCGTCCGCACCCAGCTGGGCGCCGACCGCATCGCCGAGCAGCTCGTCGAGGCGGGCGTGAAGGCGGACGCGCTGCACGGCGGCATGACACAGGGTGCCCGTACCCGCGTGCTCGCCGACTTCAAGGACGGTTACGTCAACGCGCTCGTCGCGACCGACGTCGCCGCCCGCGGTATCCACGTCGACGGCATCGACCTGGTGCTGAACGTGGACCCCGCCGGTGACCACAAGGACTACCTGCACCGCTCGGGCCGTACCGCCCGTGCCGGCAAGTCCGGTGTCGTCGTCTCCCTGGCGCTGCCGCACCAGCGTCGCCAGATCTTCCGCCTGATGGAGGACGCGGGCGTCGACGCCTCGCGCCACATCGTCGGCGGCGCGGGCGCCTTCGACCCGGAGGTCGCCGAGATCACCGGCGCCCGTTCGCTGACCGAGGTTCAGGCCGACTCCGCGAACAACGCCGCCAAGCAGGCGGAGCGCGAGGTCGCCGACCTGACCAGGCAGCTGGAGCGCGTCCAGCGCCGCGCCGGTGAGCTCCGCGAGGAGGCCGACCGCCTGGTCGCCCGTGCCGCGCGCGAGCGGGGCGAGGACCCCGAGGCAGCAGTCGCCGAGGTCGCCGCCGAGGCCGAGGCCGCGATCGAGGCCGCCGTCTCCGTACCGGAGCAGCCCACAGCGCGCGACGACCGTCGCGACGACCGCGGCAACTTCGACCGCCGGGACAACCGTCGGGACGACCGGGGCGGCGACCGCGGTGGGTACCGCGGTGGTGACCGTGGTGGTTTCCAGCGTCGTGACGACCGTTCGTCGGGTGGTTTCCGCCGCGACAACGACCGCCCGTCGTTCAACCGTGACCGTCGTGACGACCGCGGTGGTGACCGTGGTGGTTTCCAGCGTCGTGACGACCGTTCGTCGGGTGGTTTCCGCCGCGACAACGACCGCCCGTCGTTCAACCGTGACCGTCGTGACGACCGCGGTGGTGACCGTGGTGGTTTCCAGCGTCGTGACGACCGTTCGTCGGGTGGTTTCCGCCGCGACAACGACCGCCCGTCCTTCAACCGTGACAACGACCGCCCGTCGTTCAACCGCGACCGTCGGGACGACCGTCCGTCCGGTGGCTTCCGCTCCGGTGGCAGCGACCGTCCGTTCAACCGCGACCGTCGGGACGACCGTCCCTCGGGCGGCTTCCGCTCCGGTGGCAGCGACCGTCCGACCGGCCGCCGTGACGACCACCGCGGTGGCACCGGCACCAACACCGGTTCCTTCGGCCGCCGCGACGACAAGCCGCGCTGGAAGCGCAACGGCTGACCTTCACGCGCACGTCGCTGAACAGCTGAGCAAGTGAACCGAAAGCGGGCCCGCTCTCCAGGAGCTGGGCCCGCTTTCGGTTGACGGGTGGACCCGCTTCGCGGCACGGGTGAAGACCGGGGCGGCCGGCGGATGTACTCCGGGCTCGCCTGCCGTACACACCTCCTCGGGGGTGACTCCTCCATGCAAGGGCGCGGCCTGCGGGCCGCGCCCCTGCGTCGTGCTGCGCCATGTTTTCCCAGTCGTAACCACGGCGGCGGCATGCGTACTCCGGGGCGAGGGCATCGCTGGGGTCATGACAACAGACATCGGCGAGGACAAGCCACCGCCGGGCGCCTCCGACGAGGAGCGTCTCGCGCAGCTCGGCTACACGCAGACGCTGGCCCGGCGTATGTCGGCGTTTGCCAACTACGCAGTCTCGTTCACGATCATCTCGGTGCTCTCGGGCTGCCTGACGCTGTATCTGTTCGGCATGAACACCGGGGGCCCCGCCGTCATCACCTGGGGCTGGGTCGGCGTCGGCCTGATGACGCTGTTCGTCGGCCTGGCGATGGCGGAGATCTGCTCGGCGTACCCGACCTCCGCCGGGCTCTACTTCTGGGCGCACCGGCTGGCCCCGCCGCGCTCGGCGGCGGCCTGGGCCTGGTTCACGGGCTGGTTCAACGTGCTCGGCCAGGTCGCGGTGACCGCAGGGATCGACTTCGGGGCGGCATCGTTCCTCGGGGCCTATCTGAACCTCCAGTTCGACTTCGAGGTGACGCCCGGCCGGACGATCCTGCTGTTCGCCGCGATCCTGCTGCTGCACGGACTCCTGAACACGTTCGGGGTCCGCATCGTCGCGATCCTGAACAGCGTGAGCGTGTGGTGGCACGTCCTCGGGGTCGCCGTCATCGTCGGCGCCCTCACCTTCGTACCGGATTCGCACCAGTCGGCGTCGTTCGTCTTCACCGAGTTCGTCAACAACACCGGCTGGGGCAGTGGCTTCTACGTCGTGATGATCGGCCTGCTGATGGCCCAGTACACCTTCACCGGCTACGACGCCTCCGCCCATATGACGGAGGAGACCCACGACGCGGCGACGGCGGGGCCGCGCGGCATCGTCCAGTCGATCTGGACCTCCTGGATCGCCGGCTTCGTCCTCCTGCTCGGCTTCACCTTCGCCATCCAGTCGTACGACGGAGCCCTGAACTCCCCGACCGGCGCCCCGCCCGCCCAGATCCTCCTGGACGCCCTCGGCGCCACCACCGGCAAGCTCCTGCTGCTGGTCGTGATCGGCGCGCAGCTGTTCTGCGGGATGGCGTCGGTGACCGCCAACAGTCGCATGATCTACGCGTTCTCCCGGGACGGCGCACTCCCGTTCTCCCACGTCTGGCACACGGTCAGCCCCCGCACCCGCACCCCTGTGGCCGCGGTCTGGCTCGCCGCACTCGGCGCGCTGGCCCTCGGTCTCCCGTACCTGATCAACGTCACCGCGTACGCCGCAGTGACCTCGATCGCGGTGATCGGCCTCTACATCGCGTACGTCATCCCCACCCTGCTCCGCCTCCTGCGCGGCGACGACTTCACCCCGGGCCCCTGGCACCTCGGTCGCTGGTCCCGGCCCATCGGGATCGTCGCGGTGGTGTGGGTGGGCGTCATCACGGTCCTCTTCATGCTGCCGCAGCTGTCCCCCGTCACCTGGGAGACGTTCAACTACGCCCCGATCGCCGTCCTGGTCGTCCTGGGTTTCGCGGCGACGTGGTGGGTCGTGTCGGCCCGTCACTGGTTCCTCAAACCGGATCACAAGCGCACGAGTGCGGACATAATCGCCGAATGAACGACCCCCAGAGGCAGCTCGACGGGCCCGACAGCCGATACCCGATCGGCTGCCGGGCCACGGCGGGCTATGCTCAGGGGTGATTCGCCGAGGGCCGTTAGCTCAATTGGCAGAGCAGCGGACTTTTAATCCGTTGGTTGTGGGTTCGAGTCCCACACGGCCTACCAGTGGCGAGGGAGGGAAACACCCTCTGACCTGCTACGCAGCGCCTGATTCGGCTTCGGCCGAGTCGGGCGCTGCCTCGTTTTCGGACGCTTGCGTGAGCGGATGTGCCTTGGAAGGCCGCAGTGAGCAGGGACCAGGAGGACGGATGGCCCTCCTGGCGTGGCCTCAGCTCCGGCAGCCGCACGCCCACATCTCTTGGACTTCCGTAACGGTCAGGGTGGGGTCGCTCGAGGAAGCCATGTCCGGAGCTGCGGGCTTGGTGGCGCGGATGATGGCGGAGTGCATGCCGTCCGCGACGGAGTGGGTGGGAGTGATTTCGATGCCGGTGAAGCCGGCGGCTTCAAGGCTTGCGCGGTATTCGGCGAAGGACGGCGCACCGGCGACACAGCCGACGTAATCGCCGCGCTCCGCTCGCTGTTCGGGGGGCGAGGGCGAGTATCTCCTCGGTCGTGTCCAGTCCGTACGTCTTGCCGGTCGGGCCGACGCGGCGGGCGGAGAGCAGGACGTCGATGCCCCGGCCGGTCAGGGCGAGCCGGTTCGTCCCTGCTGAGGAGGGACTGTCAGACCCGTTCCTGAAACGCGCGGATGCAGAGGCGGCACGCGTACATGGGCACTTGGGCGCCGACGGCACTCGCGGGGCCGATCCACAGGACGCGAGTCCACCGCCGGCCGCAGCAGAGCCGGCAGAACCCGTCGACCCACTCGTTGCCGTCGTCCGTGGCCGCTGGTGCGGGCAGCCCGCCCCGGGCGCACAGGGCGATCCCGGGGTCGCCCTGTGCTGTAAGGCGACTTCCGTCAGCATGACTTGTCCGCCTTCCTGGTCAACGGCCCTGAACCGCCGAAGCGTTCTCCTGCTTCTCGGCGTGGGAGAACAGCAAGGCGGGCTTGCCCAGGCGTCACTCCTCGCGGTAGTTCTCCTGGCACCGGACCTCGGTGAGGCCGGGGGGATCGTCGAAGCGAGAGCCCCTGCCCCCACGGCTCGTGTCGGTGGGTGTCCTCGGTTACAGCCCGCAGGAGCCGCGGTCGAGGTGGAAGTATCGGGCGTTGGCCCAGCGGCACAGCCGGATACCGACGATGACGCCGACGATGGTGACCAGGGCAGGCAGGTATCCGCTGGCGACCTGGATGATCGGGATTGCAGGGCACCCACCCGAGATCGCCCAGCCCGTACCGAACAGCACCGCGCCGGGGATCACGCCGGCGTGGATGCGCCCTGGGGTGCGGCGGACCCGCAGCAGAGCGAATGCGCACACGATGATCACCACGGCGCCGGCGAAGGAGAGGAGCATGCGCAGGTCCTGGAAGGTGAACATGCGGTTCAGCTCGGCGTAGTCGCCGAAGCCGATGTTGGTGACGGTATAACCGAGGGCCAGTCCGGTGATGATGCTGGCCAGCAGAATCGCGCCCCGGGTACGCATCAGATCACCTTCCACAGGAGGAACGACACCGCGATGGCGGTGCCGAAGAAGACGGCGGTCGCGACGATGCTGACCGGGCGTAGACGGCCGCAGCCGTTGAGTCCGTGGCCGGAGCTGCACCCACCGGCCAGCCGAGTGCCAAAGCCGACCAGCACGCCTCCCACGAACAGCAGGGCGATCATGGTGGTCGGATTGGCGGTGACCAGGCTCCGGAAACCCGGGCCCATGTCGTAGCGGAGGTGGAACCGCCCGGAGGTGACCGCGGCGATCAATCCGCCGAGGAAGATCGATATCAGCAGGGCAGCCTGGGTGACCAGCGGGGCCGGACGCATGCTTGTGGCCGCGGGGCTCTCGCTCGCCGCTGGTTCGGTATCCGCTTCGAGTGGCTGTGAATTCCCGTACGGAACCTGTGGCAGGGTGGACGCGCCGGTGCCGGTGCCGAAGTGCTCCGTCGTAGCTGCGGCGAGCGCCTCAGCGAGAGCTTGATCGTCGGCGAACTCCTCGTCCATCTCCTCGAGGTGGCGTTCGCGGCGCCAGTGCAGCACGCGATCCCACGCGGACGACACCCCGAAAGACCGATCGGTGATGAGGGTGTAATTGATGGTGACCAGAGCGAGCCCGATAGCGCCCGCCCACCAGGGCCAGTAGGTACTCATGCGGGTCCTCTCATCCAATCGGCAAATCGAGCCAACCAGCCGCGCTTCGAGCTGGGAGCTTGCCGCGCTCGTCCAGCGGGGCTGTTTGAAGGCTGGGGAATCTGTGGGGGCGGTGACGGTTGGTGATGCCAGACAGGTGCCGGCGGAGATGTCGCCCCGAAGTGGGCCGTGGCCCCCGGTGTCACGGTTCCAGGTTCTGACTGCTCATATGGGTGTGCCGGTGCCGGCTGGGACCAGGACGCGGCCTCCGGTGACCACGGATCGGGCCGTGGCTGCGGGGCCTGCCGGGGCACCTCCCCCGGATTGGCGGCGCCGGACCGGTCCGCCTCGGCGACGTCTTCGAGGTGTCGCGCGCGGGCTCCATTGGGCAGCAAGCCGATTGGCACGCGCTCGCCGGTGAGTGACACCTGGTAGCGCGCACAGTCGAGCCACCGATTGTCGCTGTCGCAGTAGTGTTCGCGCCAACCTGCCAAGCTCGCCCTGAGCAGGGGGAAAAGGGGGCATCCCGCGGCGTGTGAGCAACTCACGTTGCTCCCTCCTGATCGGCGCACACCACCCGTTCGGGGAGAGCGGTTGCCGTTCTCGATTCTTGCCCTCGCCGCGCTCGGTCGACGATCTGCAAAGCAACGCGGTGACGGGCAGTGACAATAAGGCTCTGCGCCTCCATTCCGCCGACCGGGCGTGATGCAATCACTGTTTCGATGTCCCGAGCAAATTCAGGGTATTTTTCAATCGGACCACTTGACACTACTTGGTGAGATATTCCGCGCGACGGATATGTAGCGTCTACCCCTCATATCCGGATATTTGCAACCCGTAATGAGGTCACTTGGATCACTATTCGACCCCATGGCCGCGGCCCGTGCCGGTGCAAGTCGGCTGTTTGCGGAGAGGGTGAAAATAATGGAGCCCCTTGTGATGGTGGCGTGAATATCGTGAATCTCAAATGAAGAGCTAATGGAGAAGAATTATGTGCCAGCGTGCTGTCTGTCGGTCGTGCCGGAAGATGACCTATGAGGGCTGCGGGAGACATGTGGACCACGTACTCATGGGCGTGCCGACGGCTCAGCGGTGCATGTGTGAGTCTGCGGAGCGCAGGGGTGCGTGCGCAGTGGAGGCGACGACTCGATCGGAATCGGTGCCGGCCCGGCGGGGCGAGTCGCCGCGACACGCACAGGCCCCTCGGCGCCCGGAGGGTTCACCAGGCCGATCGAGGGGTGACTGGTGGGCCCGGCTCGTCAATTGGGTGAAAAGCCCGGCATGATGAAATCAGTCGACTATGCGTACTTCGCTAACTTTGGTGTGGAGGTGTCGGTTATTGCATCATGAAAGCCCGAATTTGGAACTCCAGGGCGGCAGGCGATGCCGAGCCCGAAGCCGGCAGCGATACCGCGTCTCGTGACGGACGTCGTCGGCGCTGTCTGCCCGGCACACGCCGTTCTCCATCCACGCCGCCCGCGCCTGACCTCACGCGTCGGCAGTACGCCGCCGCCTCCGTTCCGCGAGTCGGCGTGTTTGTGCTGTGCCTGAGCTGACCACTCCCGGACCGGAGGACTGCCCCGCTCATGCGTGAATGCCGGTGCGGCGTCGATGGGGTGCTGTGGTATCTAATGTCCTGATGTGACACATTCCCCTCTCCGCGCGCAGACTTAGAGGAGCTCACAGGGGCCGTCCCGAACAGCGGCCCTTCCTGCTCCGAAGGACTGCCTTGATCGATGACCTCATCCACTTTCTGCGGGCCCGCTACACGGAAGAACGCCAGAGCGCGATGGCGCGTCGGATGCAGAACTGGCAGTCGGTCGTCGCCGACGTGAATTCCAGGCAGGCCGTCGTGGATGCCTGCGAGAGGGCAACCGTCCTGGCTGCCGGGGCCACACGACGGGTCACGGAAATGATGGCGACAGGTATTCCGGTGCAGACGGACGACCTCGTCGATGCCGCCCGGCTGGAAGGTCAGGCCGCTGCGCTGAGCCATGCCTTGGCGCTGCTTGCGCAGCCGTATGCGCGGCATCCCGACTACCGGCAGGAGTGGCGTCCACGATGAAAGGGAGCTGTTGACGGTCGGCTTGTGAGCTCTTCTTGGGAGAACGGCTTACCAGTCGTCCCGCTGGCGACGGCGGCCCGGGCGCGACTGCCACGTGGACACCCGGGCTGCCGTATGCGAGCAGGAGCGAGCCGGCACGGGGGGAACCAGCCCGCTCCTGCGGTCGGCGCTCGCGTACCTCCCCATGAGGGCGAGCGCCTCGACCCTCACGATGGGGTCACTCCTTCCAGCGTGCTGTGCCCCTGGGATGTCACTGGTGGCGAGAGGTGGTAACAACGGGACCTCCCGCTGCAACCCGGCGCAAAGGCACACCGAGGGATGGCTGCGCCGCCCGGAAAGGCAAGGTCGCAGGGCCGGTACGCCGGGGCCGCTTCGGCGCCCTCCGGAGCGGGTGCGTGTCCGTCAGCCTGCCGTGATGGTGGTGATCCGCCGCTCGAAGGCCGCGAAAGCGGCTTCCTGGCGCCACTGGACCCGCGCCTTCGCGCTGGCGTCCAGCAGGCGTCGGCACTGCTGCCGCGGGTTGTCCGTACCGGGCCTGTCGTGGCGGCAGGGGCCGGCGAGACGGTAGCCGTCCCGGGTCGGGTTGCCCTGCCAGAGGCCGGCGCCCGGCAGGAAGGCGTACTCCAGGGAGGCCCGCGCGAGGTCCTTCAGGTCGCGGTAGCCGAGGCCGTACGTCGTGGCGGCGTACTGGTACTCGTGGCTGATGTCGATCCGGGAGACGCCGGGGTCGTCGGTGGCCAGCACGACGGGCACGCCGTAGGCGCGGTAGGTCGTGAAGGGGTGGTCGGCGCCCTTGACCCCGAGGATCTGTGCGTTGCTGCTGAACGGGACCTCGACCGCGATCTGCCGTGCGGCCATGGTGCGGGCGAGCTGCCGCCAGTTGTCCTCGTGGACCAGGTCGACACCGTGGCCGATGCGCTCGGCGTGAGCGACGTTCACGGCCTCACCGATGTGGAAGGTCAGGTCCTCGGGCTTGACCAGGCCGGGCCACAACTCGCCCGCGTGCAGGGTGATGTGCGCCTTGGGGTACACGCGGTGCAGGTAGTCGAGCATCCGCATCTGAAGGCTGTAGTTCTGCAGGGAGCTGTCCCAGTCCTCCGGCTGCACCAGATTCACGGCGACGAACCGTTTGTCCCGTTCGGCGAGGCGCAGTCCCAGGGCCATCTGTGTGAAGACCCGCTCGGGCGAACTGCCGCGTGAGACCTGGGAGATCCACCGCACCGGAAGTCGGCAGCCGGCCTCCGCGCGGGGCGTGCCGCACTGTGCTGCCGTACGGAACTCCGCGTCGGACTCGTCCGTCTCCCGGCTCGCCTCGGCGACCAGCTTGTCGAGCTTGCCGCCGGCCAGCAGTTTGCTGTGCAGCCTCGTCAGGTCCGGGTCCCAGCCGACCTCGGCGGCCAGGTCCCTCGCGCCGTCGGACGCCGGGGTCACCATCGTCTCCAGATAGAACTGATTCTGTTTCGCGACGCTGTTGGCCACTTCGGCGAGGAGCTTGCCCCGGTGGCGCCAGGTGACCTCGCCGAACTTCCCGAACGTGTCGAAGAAGTGGTCGTGCCCCGACTGCCCCGGCGGGAAGTCCTGCATGGACCACGCCTGCAGCACCGAGCGGCGGAAGGGGCCGTCGGACAAGGCGTCCGAAGCCGGTCGCCGGCCGGGGCCGCACGGCGGCTGCACCGCGGTCAGCGTCGTCCCGTCGATGCACAGTCCGTCTTCCGCGGCGAGCGAGATGAGGTACTCGGTCGAGACGGCACCGGACAGGTGGTTGTGCAGGTCCCCTCCCTTCGGCAGCGCTGTGAAGAAGGCCTTCAGCGCGGCCGGATCGTGCTGGATCGCGGTGAGCCGCGCGGAGGCCAGGGACTCCCCATGGGTGGGTGCGGGCAGGGGTGCGGCAGCGGGGGACCGCGTGGCGGCCACCGGCTGCGCGGCGGCGGGCAGCGAGCCCGGCAGCAGGGTCAGGACGGCGAGGGCGCCGAGACCGATCGGGGCCAGAGGGCCACGTGGGCGGCGCACGGAGCGGCGGTTCACGGAGATCACCTGCGCATGATCCCGATTTCGGACGGCGCTGAACGCGCGACGGGCGGGCACCTGGCCGGGACCACCCGGCCGAGTGATCACGCCCCACGTCCTGCTGTCCCCTCCCGCGGTCCACGAGCGCCTGGCGCACGCAAGCACGCACCTGTCCGTCGACTGCCTGCTCCTCGGCCGGTGCGGGTCCGGTACGGCCTGTGCCCTCGCGGACGGGCGGCCGGCCGTCGGAGGGATGGCCGGCCGCGCGGCTCACGCATGACCGGCGGCGGTCGGACCGGGCGCGCCGGGGGAGTCGACGAGAGGGCGGCGCCGGGTGGGTGCGGCGCCCCGTGCGGAACGGGGCGCCGCACCCGCGTACGCCTGTCGGCCCTCAGTCCTCGCCCTCCAGGTCCCCTTCCGTCTCCAGGAACGCCTGGCGCAGTGCCTCCAGTACCGCAGGGTCCGGCTTGGCCCACATGCCGCGGGACTCGGCCTCCAGGAGGCGTTCCGCGATGCCGTGCAGGGCCCAGGGATTGGCCTGCTGCAGGAATTCGCGGTTGGTCGGGTCCAGGACGTACGTCTCGGTGAGCTTGTCGTACATCCAGTCGGCGACCACGCCCGTCGTCGCGTCGTAGCCGAAGAGATAGTCGACCGTCGCGGCGAGTTCGAAGGCGCCCTTGTAGCCGTGGCGGCGCATCGCCTCGATCCACTTGGGGTTGACCACGCGGGCGCGGAAGACGCGGGACATCTCCTCGACGAGGGTGCGGGTGCGGACCGTCTCCGGGCGGGTGGAGTCGCCGATGTACGCCTCCGGGGCCGTGCCGCGCAGGGCGCGGACCGTGGCCACCATGCCGCCGTGGTACTGGAAGTAGTCGTCCGAGTCCGCGATGTCGTGCTCGCGGGTGTCCGTGTTCTTGGCGGCCACGGCGATGCGCTTGTACGCCGTCTCCATCTCGTCGCGGGCCGGGCGCCCGTCGAGTTCGCGGCCGTAGGCGTACCCGCCCCAGACGGTGTAGACCTCGGCGAGGTCGGCGTCGGTGCGCCAGTCGCGGCTGTCGATGAGCTGGAGGAGACCCGCTCCGTACGTACCGGGGCGGGAGCCGAAGATGCGCGTGGTGGCCCGGCGTTCGTCGCCGTGTTCGGCGAGGTCGGCCTGGGCGTGCGCCCGGATGTGGTTCTGCTCGGCCGGTTCTTCGAGGGACGCGGCGAGGCGTACCGCGTCGTCGAGCAGGCCGATGGTGTGCGGGAACGCGTCCCGGAAGAAGCCGGAGATGCGCAGCGTCACATCGATGCGCGGGCGGCCCAGCTCGGAGAGGTCGATCGGTTCCAGGCCGGTGACGCGGCGCGAGGCGTCGTCCCAGACCGGGCGGATGCCGAGCAGTGCCAGTGCCTCGGCGACGTCGTCGCCGGAGGTGCGCATCGCGCTGGTGCCCCACAGGGAGAGGCCGACCGAGGTGGGCCACTCGCCGTTGTCGGTGCGGTAGCGCTCCAGGAGCGAGTCGGCCAGGGCCTGGCCGGTCTCCCAGGCGAGGCGGGACGGGACGGCCTTCGGGTCGACGGAGTAGAAGTTGCGGCCGGTCGGCAGGACGTTGACCAGGCCGCGCAGCGGGGAGCCGGACGGGCCCGCCGGGACGAAGCCGCCGTTCAGGGCGTGGACGGTGTGGTCGAGTTCGGCGGTGGTGGCGGACAGTCGGGGGACCACCTCGCGGGCGGCGAAGTCGAGGATGTCCGTGACCGCTCGGGGATGCGATGCCGTGACGGTCGCGACGGCCGCCGGGTCCCAGTCCGCGTCCTCCATCGCCTGGACCAGGGCGCGTGCCTGCTCCTCGGCCTCGTCGGCGGTGGTGCGGGTGGCGGCGGACTCGTCCAGCCCGAGTGCCTCGCGCAGGCCGGGCAGCGAGGCGGTACCGCCCCAGATCTGGCGGGCGCGCAGGATCGCCAGGACCAGGTTGACCCGGTCCGCACCGGCCGGTGCGCCGCCCAGGACGTGCAGGCCGTCGCGGATCTGGGCGTCCTTGATCTCGCAGAGCCAGCCGTCCAGATGCATGATGAATTCGTCGAAGCCCTCGTCGTCCGGGCGGTCGTCGAGCCCCAGGTCGTGGTCGAGCTTGGCGGCCTGGATCAGGGTCCAGATCTGGGCGCGGATCGCGGGCAGTTTCGCCGGGTCCATCGCGGCGATCTGGGCGTGTTCGTCGAGGAGTTGTTCCAGGCGCGCGATGTCGCCGTAGCTGTCCGCGCGGGCCATCGGCGGCACGAGGTGGTCGATCAGGGTGGCGTGGACGCGGCGCTTCGCCTGCGTGCCCTCGCCCGGGTCGTTCACCAGGAACGGGTAGACGAGCGGGAGATCGCCCAGTGCGGCGTCCGGGCCGCAGGCGGCGGACAGGCCCGCGTTCTTGCCCGGCAGCCACTCCAGGTTGCCGTGCTTGCCGAGGTGGATCATCGCGTCGGCCCCGAAACCGCCGTCGTCCTGCGCCGCCGCGATCCAGCGGTATGCGGCCAAGTAGTGGTGCGAGGGCGGCAGATCGGGGTCGTGGTAGATCGCGATCGGGTTCTCGCCGAAGCCGCGCGGCGGCTGGATGAGAATGAGGAGGTTCCCGCGGCGCAGGGCGGCGAGCACGATGTCGCCCTCCGGATTGCGGGAGCGGTCCACGAACATCTCGCCGGGCGGCGGACCCCAGTGCTGCTCGACGGCGTCGCGGAGTTCGTCCGGGAGCGTGGTGTACCAGCGTCGGTAGTCGGCGGCCGGGATACGGACCGGGTTGCGGGCCAGCTGCTCCTCGGTCAGCCACTCCTGGTCGTGACCGCCGGCCTCGATCAGGGCGTGGATCAGCTCGTCGCCGTCGCCGGAGACCAGGCCGGGGAGCTCGTCCTCGGGCCCGAAGTCGTAACCCTCTGCCCGCAGTCGGCGCAGCAGGGCGACGGCGCTGGCGGGGGTGTCGAGACCGACGGCGTTGCCGATACGGGAGTGCTTGGTCGGGTAGGCGGAGAGGACGAGCGCGAGGCGCTTGTCCGCGGCCGGGATGTGGCGCAGCCGTGCGTGGCGTACGGCGATTCCGGCGACGCGTGCGGCGCGTTCGGCGTCGGCGACGTACGCGGGCAGCCCGTCCTCGTCGATCTCCTTGAAGGAGAACGGGACGGTGATCAGCCGGCCGTCGAACTCGGGGACCGCGATCTGGCTGGCCGCGTCGAGCGGGGAGACGCCCTCGTCGTTGTCCTCCCAGTCGCTGCGCGAACTGGTCAGGCAGAGAGCCTGCAGGATCGGCACGTCGAGTCCGGTGAGCGCACCCGCGTCCCAGGACTCGTCGTCGCCGCCCGCCGATGCCTCGGCGGGCCGGGTGCCGCCGGCGGCGAGGACGGTGGTGACGATGGCGTCGGCGGCGCGCAGTTCGTCGATGAGTGCGGGTTCCGGGGTGCGCAGCGAGGCGACGTAGAGGGGGAGGGCGCGGGCGCCCGTGTCCTCGATCGACCGGCAGAGCGTGTCGACGAACGCGGTGTTCCCGCTCATGTGGTGGGCGCGGTAGTAGAGCACCGCGATGGTCGGGCCTTCGGTGGCGCGCGCGGTGCGCTCCAGAGGGCCCCAGGACGGTGCGGGCGCCGGGGGTTCGAAACCGTGGCCGGTCAGCAGCACGGTGTCGGAGAGGAACCGGGCCAGCTGGTCCAGATTGGCCGGGCCGCCGTGTGCCAGGTAGGCGTGGGCCTCGGCTGCGATTCCGATCGGGACGGTGGAGGCGGCCATCAGCTGGGCGTCGGGGGCCTGTTCGCCGGTGAGGACGACGACCGGCCTGCCGGTGGCGAGGACGTGGTCGAGCCCTTCCTGCCAGGCGCGGACACCGCCGAGGAGGCGTACGACGACGAGGTCGGTGCCGTCGAGGAGAGCGGGGAGGTCGTCGAGCGGCAGGCGCGAGGGGTTGGCGTAGCGGTAGGTCACCGGACCGTCCGCGGCGCGGGCGCTGAGCAGGTCGGTGTCGGACGTCGACAGGAGCAGGATCATGCGGCGTCGGGCCTTCCTCGGGGTGTCCACGCCCCGGGCGGTGTCGGAATGGGGTCTCCCCTGCTCGAGCGGGATCGAGAGCTCGGGGAAGGGAGTTCCTGACTCGCCCGGCCGCTCAGGCCGGACTCACAGTGGCGGGACCGCGCCGGACTTGCACCGGGCTTCCTCCCCTATCGCCGTCTCCGGCGATGCCGGGCCGGGTGGCCCGTTGCTAGGCATAGTAAGGGCCTTGCATCAGATGGGATTCATACAGCTCAGAATGATGGTCGGTATGCTCGCCGCCATGTCCACTTCCGACACCCCGCCTTCGGCCCCGGGGGAGCCCGTCTCCCGTGACCGCGGCGATGCCTGCCCGGGGTCGCTGCGGCTCCACTGGGCGGACGACGGGGCGCTGGCGCGGGTCCGGATCCCCGGCGGCGTGCTGACTGCCCGACAGGCGGACGCGCTCCACGAGGCCGCGCGGGAGTTGGGCGACGGTGAGCTGCATCTCACTTCGCGGGGCAATGTCCAGCTGCGCGGCCTCGGCCAGGAGTGCGGCGGACGGCTCGCCGAACTCCTGGACGGGGCTGGGCTGCTGCCGTCCCGGAGCCATGAGCGGATACGTAACGTCGTGGCCTCCCCGCTCTCCGGGCTCGACGGCCGGGGCCACCGGGATGTCCGGCCGTGGCTGACCGCGCTGGACGCGCTGTTGTGCGGAAGTGACAAAGCGGCCGGACTGTCCGGCCGCTTTCTCTTCGCGCTGGACGACGGCCGGGGCGACGTCGATGCCCTGGGAGCGGATGTGACGTTGCTCGGACAGAGCGACGGAAGCGCGCTCCTGCGGATCGGGGCTGCGGAAGCAGTGCTGAGGGTCTCCGGGGACGATGCGCCGCGCGCGGCGCTGATCGCCGCCGAGTCGTTTCTGGAGGCGGCGCAGGGGACGGGCGCCTGGCGGGTGAGCGAACTACCTTTTGCTGCCGCGGAGTTGCTGGAGCCGGTGAGGGCGGCGTTGCGGGTGGCCGGTGCCGCGGAGCGCGTACCCCCGGCGACGGCGGCGCAGGAGCCCGCGTACGGCGTCGTCGGCACCGCGGCCTGTGTGGGGGTGCCGCTCGGTCGGCTCACCGGTGCGCAGTGGAAGAGCCTGTCCCGCGTGGGCCACGAGCTGCGGTTGACCCCGTGGCGGAGCGTCGTCGTGACGGGAGTGACGCCCGGCGACGCGGCGGCGCGGCTGCGCGAATGGGGCGCGGCCGGACTGATCGCCGGACCCGACTCCGTGTGGACGGGGGTCGGTGCGTGCATCGGACGGCCCGGCTGTGCGAAGTCCCTGGCAGATGTGCGGGGCGACGCGGAGGCCTTCGTACGGACCGCCGGAGCCCCCCTTGCCGGGCAGCTCCCCGTCCACTGGTCCGGCTGCGAACGCCGCTGCGGTCACCCCAAGGGCGCCTGGGCCGACGTCGTCGCCGTTCCCGGCGGGCACCAGGTGACCCGGGTCCGCGGCGACGAACGGGACGCTCCCGTGACGGTCCACGGCAGTCCGTCCGACCTGGCCGCCGCGGTGAACGCCGCCCGCCGCACCCGTATCTGAACCACCGACCCGAGGGCGCTGCAGCCCGACCACCGACCGGAGAGAGCGAAACCACCGTGTTCCAGTACGAGAAGGACGGACCGGCGATCTACCGCCAGTCCTTCGCCACCATCCGCGCCGAGGCGGATCTCGCGGGGCTGCCCGCCGACGTCAGTCAGGTCGCGGTCCGCATGATCCACGCCTGCGGCATGGTCGACCTCGTACGCGACATCGACTTCACCCCGGGGGTCGTGGCCGGTGCCCGCGCGGCGCTGCGCTCCGGTGCGCCGATCCTGTGCGACGTGGCCATGGTCGCCAGCGGCGTCACCCGCAAGCGGCTGCCCGCCGACAACGAGGTCATCTGCACCCTGTCGGACCCCACGGTCCCCGATCTCGCCAGGAAGCTCGGCACGACCCGCAGCGCCGCCGCGATGGAGCTGTGGCGGGACCGGATGGAGGGGGCGGTGGTGGCCGTGGGCAACGCACCGACCGCCCTGTTCCGGCTGCTTGAGATGATCGAGGAAGGCGCTCCGCGCCCGGCCGCCGTCATCGGTGTGCCCGTCGGCTTCGTCGGAGCCGCCGAGTCCAAGGACGCCCTGGCCGACCACTCGTCGGGTCTGGAACACCTGGTCGTACGGGGCCGTCGTGGCGGCAGCGCCATAGCCGCGGCCGCGCTCAACGCGATCGCCAGCGAGGAAGAGTAAGAGTGAGCGAGCAGAACACGGGCCGGCTGTACGGGGTGGGGCTCGGTCCCGGCGATCCGGCACTGATGACCGTACGCGCCGTGCAGACCATCGCCGAGGCCGATGTCATCGCCTATCACAGCGCCCGTCACGGACGGTCCATCGCGCGCTCCATCGCCGCCGAGCACATCCGCGCGGACCACATCGAGGAGAAGCTGGTCTATCCGGTCACGACGGAGACCACCGACCACCCGGGCGGCTACCGGGGTGCGATGGAGGAGTTCTACGGCGAGGCCGCGGCCCGGCTGGCGGTGCACCTGGACGCCGGGCGGACGGTGGCGGTGCTCGCCGAGGGCGACCCGATGTTCTACGGCTCGTACATGCACATGCACAAGCGGCTCGCCGACCGGTACCCCACCGAGGTGATCCCCGGGGTCACGTCGGTCAGCGCCGCCGCCGCCCGGCTCGGCACCCCGCTCGCCGAGGGTGAGGAGGTGCTGACGATCCTGCCCGGCACGCTGCCGGAGGAGGAGCTGACGGCCCGCCTGGCCGCCACCGACGCCGCCGTGGTGATGAAGCTGGGGCGCACGTTCCCCGCGGTCCGGCGCGCCTTCGATGCCTCCGGGCGACTGGACGAGGCGCACTACGTGGAGCGCGCCACGATGGCCGGGGAGCGCACCGGCGATCTCGCGGACACCGACCCGGATTCCGTTCCGTACTTCGCTGTCGCGGTGCTGCCCAGCCGGATCGACGCGCCACGGCCGGAGGCGTCCGAGGACGCGGAGCGCGTGGGTGAGGTCGTGGTCGTCGGGACCGGTCCCGCCGGTCCGCTGTGGCTGACCCCGGAGTCCCGAGGGGCGCTGGCCGCCGCCGACGATCTCGTCGGCTACACCACGTATCTGGACCGCGTCCCGGTCCGCCCGGGACAGGCGCGCCACGGCTCCGACAACAAGGTGGAGTCGGAGCGTGCCGAGTTCGCCCTCGACCTGGCTCGGCGCGGACGCCGCGTGGCCGTGGTCTCGGGCGGCGACCCGGGGATCTTCGCCATGGCGACCGCCGTCCTGGAGGTCGCCTCGCAGGACGCGTACGCGAAGGTGCCCGTGCGGGTGCTGCCCGGGGTGACCGCGGCCAACGCCGCCGCCGCCCGCGCGGGCGCGCCGCTCGGCCACGACTACGCCACGATCTCGCTCTCCGACCGGCTCAAGCCGTGGGAGGTGATCGCCACCCGGCTGCGCGCGGCCGCGGCGGCGGACCTGGTGCTGGCGCTGTACAACCCGGGTTCGCGCACCCGCACCGAGCAGGTCGGCAAGGCCCGTGACCTGCTGCTGGAGCACCGTTCGCCGGATACTCCGGTGGTGGTGGGCCGGGATGTGGGCGGGCCCTCGGAGAGCGTACGCATCGTCACCCTGGCGGAGCTGGAACCGGCCGAGGTCGACATGCGGACGATCCTGCTGGTCGGTTCCTCGCAGACGCAGTCGGTGCGGCGGGGGGACGGTCAGCAGATCGTGTGGACGCCGCGGCGGTACCCGGAGGCCTGAGGTCCGGTCTCTCAGCCGTGCAGGCCGGACAGCCAGTCCACGGCGAGTTCCGGGGTGGGGACCACGGGAACGCCGTCCGGGACCGGTGGCCGGCGGACCACCACGACCGGAACACCGGCCTCCCGGGCCGCGGTCAGTTTCGGCGCGGTGGCGTCACCCCCGCTGTCCTTGGTGACGAGGACATCGATGCGGTGACGGCGGATCAGTTCGCGCTCCCCGTCGAGGGTGAACGGCCCCCGGTCCAGCAGGACCTCCATCCGCGCCGGGTGCGGTCCGTCGGGGGCGTCCACCGACCGCATCAGGAACCACTGCGAGTCGAGACCGGCGAAGGCGGCGAGCCCCATCCGGCCCGTGGTCAGGAAGACCCGCTGCCCGAGCCCGGGCAGCGCCCGCGCCGCCTCGGCCAGGGATCCGACCGGGTGCCAGCGGTCGCCTTCCGTGGGCACCCAGCCGGGGCGGCGCAGAGCGAGCAGGGGAACATGGGCAGCGGCGGCGGCCGACGCCGCATGGAAACTGATCGTCCCGGCGAAAGGATGGGTGGCATCGATGAGCGCGTCGACCCGGTGCGTCCGCAGCCACGCGGCGAGTCCCTCGGCTCCGCCGAACCCGCCCACCCGCACCTCGCCGGGCGGCAGCTTCGGACTGGCCACGCGTCCGGCCAGCGAACTGGTGACCCGGGCCCCGGCCGGGAGCGCCCCGGCCAGGTGCTCGGCGAGACGGCGGGCCTCCGTGGTGCCACCGAGGACGAGTACGTGCATGGGATCGGTCCAGACATGAGTGAGGCGGGGGGAGGGCGCAGCGCCCAACTCAAACACACCGGTCTGCGGCCCGGCTGGACGACCGGTGCCTGTGCGACCGCGGCTACGACCGCCGCGTACACCGCCCTGCTGACCGGCGACTTCCCCGATCCGGTGACCGTCGTCCTGCCCAAGGGCCAGAGCCCGGCGTTCGCGCTGGCGGTGGAGGAGCTCGCCGGCGACCGGGCGGCGGCCGGCGTGGTCAAGGACGCGGGAGACGATCCGGACGTGACGCACGGCGCGCTGGTACGGGCCACGGTGCGCCGGCTGCCGCCGGGTTCGGGCGTGGTGTTCCGGGCCGGTCCGGGCGTGGGCACCGTGACCCGCCCCGGTCTGCCGCTCGACGTCGGCGAGCCCGCGATCAACCCGATGCCGCGGCAGATGATGCGCGACCACATCGCGCGCGTGGCGGCGGACCACGGGGACACGGGCGACGTCGAGGTCACCGTGTCCGTCGATCACGGCGAGGAGATCGCCCGCTCCACGTGGAATCCGCGCCTCGGCATCCTGGGCGGCCTGTCGATCCTCGGCACGACCGGGATTGTCGTCCCCTACTCCTGCTCGGCGTGGATCGACTCGATCCGCCGGGGCGTGGACGTGGCCCGCGCCGCGGGACACACGCATGTGGCGGGATGCACGGGGTCGACCTCGGAGAAGACCGTCGTCGCCGAGTACGGCCTGCCGGAGATCGCCCTGCTCGACATGGGCGACTTCGCGGGGGCGGTACTCAAGTACGTACGCAGGCATCCGGTGGACCGGCTGACGGTCTGTGGCGGCTTCGCGAAGCTGTCGAAGCTCGCGGCGGGCCATCTGGACCTGCACTCCGCCCGCTCCCAGGTCGACAAGGGGTTCCTCGCCGAACTCGCCCGGCAGGGCGGCGCGGACGCGTCGCTGACCGCCGAGGTGGCGGACGCCAACACGGGTCTGGCCGCTCTTCAGCTGTGCGCGGCGGCCGGGGTCCCGCTGGGCGACCTGGTCGCGGTGGCCGCCCGCGACCAGGCGCTGTCGGTGCTGCGCGGCGCGCCGGTGGCCGTGGACGTCATCTGCATCGACCGGGCGGGCACGGTCGTCGGCCGCAGCGACGTGCGCTGACGCGGTCGGCGCCGCCCGTCAGCAGACGTGCCGGTCGCGCTCGGCCGAGTAGAGGTGGCTGTCGCGGAACTGCTCGGCGCCGAGCGTGCGGCCGACCATGATGACGGCGGTGCGGATCACCCCCGCGGCCTTCACCTGCTCGGCGATGTCACTCAGCGAACCGCGCAGGATCAGCTCGTCCGGGCGGGACGCCATGGCCACCACGGCGGCCGGGCAGTCGGCCCCGTAGTGCGGCAGCAGCTCCTCGACGACCCGGTCGACGTACCGGGCGGCCAGGTGCAGCACGATCAGCGCACCGCTGCGGCCGAGCGTGGCCAGGTCCTCGCCCTCCGGCATGGCGGTGGCGCGGTGGGCGATCCGGGTGAGGATGACGGTCTGGCCGACGGTCGGCACGGTCAGCTCCCGCTTGAGGGCTGCGGCGGCCGCCGCGAACGCCGGCACACCGGGCACCACTTCGTACGGCACAGCTGCCGCGTCGAGCCGCCGCATCTGCTCGGCGACCGCGCTGAAGACGGACGGGTCGCCGGAGTGCAGCCGCGCCACGTCCTGCCCGTTCTCGTGGGCGTGCACCAACTCGTCGGTGATCTCGTCGAGGTTGAGCTGCGCGGTGTCGACGAGGCGGGCGTCCGGCGGGCATTCGGCGAGCAGTTCGCGGGGGACCAGGCTGCCCGCGTACAGACAGACCTGACAGGCGGCGAGCGTCCGGGCGCCGCGCACCGTGATCAGGTCGGCGGCGCCGGGGCCGGCGCCGATGAAGTACACGGTCATCTGTTCTCTCCTGACGAGGACGGTGCGGACGGTATCGGGGGGGTGCCGGGCTTGCGCACGGACCACTGGGTGACCGGCATGGCCTGGCGCCAGCCGGTGAAGCCGCCGACCGGCACGGCGTGCGCCACCGCGAGCCGCACCAGCTCGCCGCCGTGGCGCCGGTACCGCTCGGCGAGCAGCGCCTCGGACTCCAGCGTGACGGTGTTGGCGACCAGCCGTCCGCCGGGCGGCAGTGCGTCCCAGCAGGCGTCGAGCAGCCCCGGCACGGTCAACCCGCCGCCGATGAAGACGGCGTCCGGCACCGGCAGTCCGGCCAGTGCTTCCGGTGCCCGGCCGGTGACCACGCGCAGCGCGGGGACGCCGAGCCGGTCCGCGTTACGGGCGATGCGTCCGGCCCGCACCGGGTCGCGTTCGACGGTGACGGCACGGCAGGACGGGTGGGTGCGCATCCACTCGACCGCGATCGACCCGGAACCGCCGCCGATGTCCCACAGCAGTTCGCCGGGCGCCGGGGCCAGTGCCCCGAGCGTGGCGGCGCGGACATGCCGCTTGGTGAGCTGACCGTCGTGCTCGTAGGCATCGTCCGGCAGCCCGGGTACGGCGCCGAGCCGCAGCGCGTCCGGCGCACGACGGCACTCGACCGCGATGACGTTGAGCGGATCGCCCGCCGGATGCGCCCAGCCGTCGGCCGTCCCCGTGACGCAGTCCTCGGCCTCGCCGCCGAGCTGTTCCAGCACCCGCATCGGGCTGGGGCCGAAGCCGCGTTCGCGCAGCAGCGCGGCCACGTCGGCGGGGGTTTCGGCACCCGCGCTCAGCACCAGCAGGCGTCGGCCCTCGTGCAGGGCGGCGGCCAGGCGGGCGGCGGGCCTGCCCACCAGCGTGACGACCTCGGTGTCCTCCAGCGGCCAGCCGAGCCGGGCGCAGGCGTAGGAGACGGAGGACGGATGCGGCAGGACGCGGAGGTTCCCGGCGCCCAACTCCTCGCAGAGGGCGCGCCCGATGCCGTAGAACATGGGGTCGCCACTGGCCAACACGGCGATGCGGAGCCCCTGGTGCGCGGCCAGCAGACCGGGCACGGCGGCCCGCAGCGGCGAGGGCCAGGGCACCCGCTGTCCCGTGCACTCCGGCGGCAGCAGCTCCAACTGCCGTGCACCGCCGATCAGCACCTCGGCGCGGAGCAGTGCCGTGCGCGAGGCCCCGGGCAGTCCCTCCCACCCGTCGGCACCGATCCCGACGACGGTGGGCGCAGGGGGCGGGGGTATTGCGGGCGCTGCGGGGATCACGGCCGGTACCTCGGTGTTCGGGGGGTTTGACGCAGCCGAAACTCTACTGTTCGCGCTGACCGCTGAGATCGTTCCTGGCGGGTGAGCATCGCCATACGTACGTGCCTCGGGCCGGCCGACGCCTCTCCTGACGCCCCTGCACGGTCCGCGCGCCGGGCAGGGGCGTTCGGGCCGGCGCCGGCTCAGAAGTCGAAGACGGGCCCGGCGGTCGCCTCCATGACGCAGGCGTTCGGGTAGGTCCGCTGCCAGTCCACCGCGGCGCCGTTGTACGTCCCCTGCGCGGTGACGGTGACGGGGTCGTGGATCAGGGGGCACGGGTGCGGGTTGCCGGGCAGCTCGTCGAGGTCGCCCCCGGCCTCGTCCAGGGCGGCGCAGGCCTCCGCCGCCTTCGGGTGGTGACTCCAGGAGGTGAGCGGACACTGGAGGCCGATGCCGCGGATCCAGGTGTTCTCGCTGCCGGAGACGGTCAGGAAGAGGGTGCTTCCCGGGGCGTCGGCGTGCGCCGTGGGAGCCAGGAGCAGGGCCGTGGCCAGGGCGGCGGCGGCCAGCGAGGCCGCGCTCGGACGCCGGACGACGGAAGAGATGATCATGATTTGGACAACGAACAGCCGGTCATGAGGACACGAGCGGCGCGCCGCGTGCACGTGACCTCACAGCTGTGCGCGTGCCCTCACGGCCGGCCGGCCGGCGCGATGTTCTGGTTGGTGTGGAAGAAATTGCCGGGGTCGTACACCTGCTTGACCGCCGCGAGCCGGTCGTAGTGGTCGCCGTAGGTGGCCCGTACCCGGTCCTGGGACTCGCCCACGCCCATGAAGTTCACGTACGTCCCGCCCATCGACTGCGGATGCAACTCCTCCCAGTAGTCCACACACCACTGCCTGATCGCCTCGGCGTTGTCCGGGTCCGGGTCGATGCCCGCGATGACGCCGGACCAGACGGCGTCCCGGTACGCCCAGGCCGTGTCGTCCGGGCCGATCCGGTGGGCGGCCCCGTCGACCGGGTACAGGTGCGTCGTCGACAGGTCCGTGGGGAGGTTCTCGGCGTACTTGGCGTGGACGGCGATGGCGTCGTCCGTGATCCGGTCGAAGAAGTTGCCCCGCCAGTACCACTGCAGTCCGCTCGGGAGCAGTGCGTCGAACATGGTCTGGAGTGCCGGGTAGGGCATCGGCGAGGTGAAGTGGAAGGCAGGCGGACCCGGTTCGTCCACGACCTTCAGGGTGGCGTCGAGGAGCTCGGGGTCGCCGGTCCAGCACCAGACGACGCCGCACATCTTCTGGCCGTGGATCTCCTCGGGGAACGGCGGGCCGGGCGGGACGGTGAGCGCCAAGAAGAAGCCGTTCAGATCCTCGGGCGCCTGCGGCAGGAAGTCCCGGTACCACTCCAGGACTTCGCGGATCCGGTCGACCGGCCACACGGTGATCGCGACCCCCACGGTGTCCACCGGGTGCAGCCGGAGTTCGAACGAGGTGACGATGCCGAAGTTCCCGCCTCCGCCGCGCAGCGCCCAGAACAAGTCGGAGTTCTCGTTCTCGTCCGCGGTGACGTGGCTGCCGTCGGCCAGGACGACGTCCGCCGCGAGGAGGTTGTCCACGGTCAGGCCGTACCTGCGGGTGAGATAGCCGTGGCCGCCGCCGAGGGTGAGGCCGACGACCCCGGTCGTCGACAGGATTCCGGAGGGAGTGGCCAGGCCGAACGCGTGGGCGGCGTGGTCGAGATCGCCGAGCAGGGTGCCGCCGCCGACCCGGCCGGTCCGGGCGTCGGGATCGATGTGCGCCCAGCGCATCGGTGACAGGTCGAGGGTGACGCCGTCGTCCACCAGGCACAGACCCGCTCCGCTGTGTCCGCCGCCCCGCACGGCGAGTTCGAGACCTTCGTCGCGGACGAAGTCCACCGCTGCCATGACGTCCGCCGCGTCCGCGCACCGCACCACGGCGGCCGGACGCCGGTCGATCATGCCGTTGTAGATCGTGCGGGCGTCGCGGTACTCCGGGTCCTGCGGACCGATGACCGGACCGCGCAACGCGGCCCTCATCGCTTCGAGCGTGGTGGAGTCCATGGCCGTCTCCTCGCCGCGGGTGCGGACCGCTGTCCTCTCCACGCTCCCGCCGGTCGCAGGGCCGTGCAATCGGCAGGCGCGGCGCAAAGAGCGGGATGCGGTGTGCGGCAGGTCAGGAGCAGTGGGCGGGTTGCCCGGACGGGCGCACCATGAATCCATGGACGGACCCCTTGGTGATGTGAGCCTGCCGGGGCGCCTCGCCGAGCCCGGCGAGGGCATCAGCCCGGAGGAACTCGCGCTCGCCGCCCGCAACCACGGTCTGCCGCTGGAGGCGCTGCGCTACGACATCACCCCGCCCGGACTGCACTATGTGCTGGTCCACTACGACATCCCCGAGATCCGGGACGGCTCCGTGCAGCTCACCGTGCACGGCAGGGTCCGGACGCCGCTGGCACTGGATCTGGCGGCGCTGCGGTCGTTCCCGGCCGTCACACTGCGCGTCACGATGGAGTGCGCGGGCAATGGCCGGGCCCGGCTCGTACCGCGGCCGGTGAGCCAGCCGTGGCTGGTCGAGGCGGTCGGTACGGCGGAGTGGACGGGGGTGCCGCTGCGGCTGCTGCTCGCCGAGGCCGGGGTGGAGCCGGACGCCGTCGAGGCGGTGTTCTGCGGTGCCGACCACGGTATCGAGCGGGGCGTCGAGCAGGACTACCGGCGGAGCCTGCCGGTGGACGTGGCCACCGGCGACACGCCGGAGGTGCTGGTGGCGTACGCGATGAACGGCGGTCCGCTGCCGCCGCAGCACGGCCATCCGCTGCGGCTGGTGGTGCCCGGCTGGTACGGCATGGCGCACGTGAAATGGCTTCGGGAGATCCGACTCACCGAGACCCCGTTCACCGGCTTCCAGCAGACGACCGCCTACCGCTACCGGCAGGAGCCCGACGATCCCGGTGAAGCCGTCACCCGGATGGCCCCCCGGGCGCTGATGATCCCGCCCGGGTTCCCGGATTTCATGTCCCGGACCCGTTTCGTACGCCCCGGCCGGGTGCTGCTCCGGGGCCGCGCCTGGTCGGGGGAGCCGCCGGTCGCCCGGGTCGAGGTGAGCACGGACGACGGCCGCTCCTGGTACGACGCCGAGCTCGCCCCGCCGGACGGGGACGGCAGGCACGCGTGGGCCTGGCAACGGTGGCAGGCGCCGTGGAAGGCGGTGCCGGGCACCCATGTCCTCAGCGCCCGTGCCACCGATGCCGGTGGCCGGGTCCAGCCCCTCACCCAGCCGTGGAACCGTGGCGGCTTCGGCAACAACCTGATCCAGCGGATCGTCGTCCACTGCGGGTGGGGTGAGCCCACTGCGGAGTGGGATGAGCTCAGACGAGGAGCTTCGTCTTCGCCCGCTGGAACTCCTCGTCCGTGATCGCGCCGCGGTCCTTGAGCTCGGCGAGTTTCGCCAGCTCCTCGACGCTGCTGCCGCGTTTCGCCTGGCCGGTCGTGTCACCGGTGGCGGCGGCTTCCCGTACGTACGCCTTGAAGGCGGCTTCCCGCTCCTTGGCTTCCGCGACGTCGCGCTTCCCCATGGATTTACCGCGTGCGATCACGTAGATCAGGACGCCGAGGTACGGCACCACCAGGGCCAGGATCAGCCAGCCCGCCTTCGCCCAGCCGCCGAGGTCGTCGCTGCGGAAGATGTCCGCGATGACCTTGAAGAGGAGGAAGAGCCACATGATCCAGAGGAAGAACCAGAGCATGGTCCAGAAGAGGTTGAGCAGAGGGTAGTTGTCCACGTTCCGCTCCCTGGTCGTCGCGTCGTTCGGCTCGTCGCTCCGTGTCGGTGACACAGTCCTGAACGACTGAATCCTCAATCAGTCATATCATCAGATTTCGGACCCTGCTCGCTGTCGTGCGGACCGTTCCTCAGGGGCCGTTCCCCAGAGGCGGCGCGGAGTACCGTGGAATGACCGAGGGAGGCGTGTGGCGTATGAGCGCCGCAGATGGGTCCGCCTGGAGCCCGATCGGGGCGATCGGCCGTGTCACCGTGCCGATCCCGCCGAACGGTCCCGGCGAAGTACTGGTGGCCGTACGGGGTGGGTCGGAGGCCTACACCGCATGGTCGGCGACGTCGATCGACAGGGACGTACGCGTCGTTGTCGTCGACTCGGTCTCGGCACGCGGCGTGATCGTCGAACGCTTGCCGTCCTGAAGCGAACCGACGCCGGGGAACGACGCCGGGGGACAGCGATGAGCGCCGCCGCACCGGGACAGCACGTCGAGAAAAGGCGTACGGCAGGAGTCCGCTCATGTTGTTCTGGCACGTTCCCGCCCCCAACGAGGCGATGCTCATCTCCGGATCGAAACGGCAGACGCACGACACCCAGTTCCGGATCGTCACCGGTCACGGCAGTTTCGTCGTGCCGGTGAAGCAGAAGGTGCGCATGCTCTCCCTGGCGCTGCGCGAGGCGGAGATCACCGAGGACTGCGTCACCCAGCAGGGCATCCGTCTCAACGTCCGCGCCGTCGCCGTCTTCAAGGTCGGTGATGACGCCGTCTCCATCGCGAACGCCGCCCGCCGCTTCCTGTCCGAACAGGACCAGATGGAGGAGCTCGCCGGCCGGATCTTCGCCGGACACCTGCGTTCCATCGTCGGCGGGCTGACCGTCGAGCAGATCATCCGGGAGCGGAACCGGGTCTCCCAGGAGGTCATCGCGGGCAGCCACGGCGAGATGGAGAAGCTCGGCATCGTCGTGGACGCCCTCCAGATCCAGGAGATCGAGGACTCCACCGGCTACATCAAGAACCTCGCCGCCCCGCACGCGGCCGCCGTCGCCAGCCAGGCGCGGATCGCCCAGGCCAGGGCCGACCAGGAGGCGACCGAGCGGGAGCAGCAGGCCGCGGCGCTCAAGGCCGAGTACGAACGGGACACCGCGATCAAGCGGGCCGGCTTCCTCGCCGAGACCGAGCAGTGCAACGCCCGTGCCGCCCAGGCCGGACCGCTGGCCCAGGCCAGGGCCTCGCACGAGGTCGTCGAGGAGCAGACCGCACTGGCCGAGCGGCAGGCGTCGCTGGCCGCGCAACGGCTGGAGGCGGAGGTCAGGCGTCCGGCCGACGCCGAGGCGTACCGGCAGCGCACGCTCGCCGAGGCCGCCCGCGACCAGACGAAGTTCCAGGCCGACGGCAGTGCGTACGCCGAAAGGACCCTTGCCCAGGCGCAGGCCGACGCCAACACCGCGCGTGCCACCTCGCTCCGGGACGGCAATCAGGAGCTGATCGCGGCCAACCGCATCGTGGAGAACCTGCCGGCCCTGGCCGACGCGGCCGCCCGCGGGATGTCGGGGGCCGACCTCACCGTGCTCAATGGCACCAACGGTGTCAACGAGATGGCGGCGGGCGTGGTCAGCCAGGGGCTGGCGATCCTCCACGCACTCCAGCGCGGCGCGAAGGCGGCGAAGCCGGCGGTCGACGCGAAGCGGGCGCCGCACATCACCGACTCGAGTTGAGCCGGGCTGCTTCTCCGCTCCGGAGGCCTCCGGTACGCAGGATTCCGCCACGAGGGATTTCGCCGCCGATGAGCGCGCCGTGCACGGACGACTGCGGAGTGTGGTCGGTACCGGCAGGGCGAGCGGTGCGGTCATCGTCGGAGGCCCTCCGGGCAGGCTGCGAGCCGGCAATTGCTTCTCGAATTCGACACCTTGGGGCAGCGGTGGGCATGGATGGGCGCAGGCGGACCAGCAAATGGTCAACCGTCCGTCCCGGATGGCGTAGAGTTGTGTTCACCGACGCGGGGTGGAGCAGCTCGGTAGCTCGCTGGGCTCATAACCCAGAGGTCGCAGGTTCAAATCCTGTCCCCGCTACTGAAGAATCAGGCCCGGCATGCACGAAGCATGCCGGGCCTGATTCGTGTGTCCGTCCCCCCTTCGGCCGACGCGGAGTCGCCGCGCGACGCCGCTCCGGCCAGCCTGGGGGAGTGGGGTGCGGCGCCGTCCGCAGTCAGGCGCGTACCGGGCAGGAGACCGCGGGGGCGCATCGGGCAGGAGACCACAGGAGCCGCTGCGCGTACCGGGCAGGAGACCACTGGTGGGGATGGCGGAGAAGCTGCGGGGGGTGCGGGTCGGGGGCGGCAGCCGTTCCCGGCGGTTCGTCGGTGCGCTGCCTGCGCTGATGATCGTCGTCGGGCTCGTGTTCGACATTCTCACCCCGCCGCCGTTCACCGCCGTGCCGCTTTTCGTGGCTGCCCCGCTGGTCGCCGCGCCGTTCTTCACTCGGGCGGGCACCGTCCGTATCGGCGCCGCCTCGCTGCTCTCGATCCTCGTCCTGCGGAGCGAGAGCGGCACGGTGCTGCAGGTCGTGCCGTCCCTCGAGGTCCTCACCGTGCTCACCGTCTCGGTCCTCGCCCTCTTCATCAACGGAGTCGTACGGCGAGGCACTGAGCAGCTGGCTTCGGCGCGGGTCATCGCGGAGACCGCCATGCGGGCCGTGCTGCCGAAGCCGAACGACTGGATCGGCGGGCTGCGGGTCGCCGCGCGGTACGAGGCGGCGCAGGCGGACGAGTTCGTCGGCGGCGACCTGTTCGCCGTGGTGGACAGCCCGCACGGCGTGCGGCTGGTGGTCGGGGACGTGCGGGGCAAGGGGCTCGACGCGGTCGAGGCGGTGGCGGTGATCATCGGCGCGTTCCGGGAGGCCGCCGAGCAGGAGGCTTCGCTGGAGGACGTGGCGCAGCGGCTGGAGCGGGCGCTGGCGCGGGAGGGGGAGCGGCGCGGCGGGATCGATCCGGTCGAGGGGTTCGTCACCGCGGCACTCGCCGAGATCCCGCACGGCGCCGACGAGGTACGGATCGTCAACCGCGGCCACCCCGAGCCGCTGCTGCTCCATGCCGACGGCGGGGTGGAGGTGCTGGTGCCGAGCGTGCCCGCGCTGCCGCTCGGTATGGGGCTGGGGGTGTGGCCGGACCTGGCCGACGTCTGGAGTCTGGCCGCCGGGACGACGCTGCTCGTCTACACCGACGGCCTCTCCGAGGCTCGGGACAAACAGGGGATCTTCTACGATCCGGCGGCCCGGCTGCGCGGACGGCTCTTCCCCGGGCCCGAGGAGCTGCTGTCCGCACTGACCGATGACGTACGGCTGCACACGGGTGGCAAGTCCACCGACGACCTGGCGCTGGTCGCGGTCGCGCGGCCCGCGGAGGGGCAGCTGGAACGGCGCAGGACGGTGAAGATCGTGGGGCGCGGGCAGGAATGAGTCGCGACTGCGGTGAGCACACGAGGGTGATGCCACCGTGCGTAATCGAAGAGTGCCGCTCCGCATAACGTTTGACGCAACGTCAGAAAGACGGTAGTGGCTGAGCCCGGGTCAACTCGTCCGATTCCACCCGGTTGTGTCCCGTAAAGTCCAGGCCAAGGTCGGCAATGATCAGTGGGAACGGCTTGGAATCGGACCCGTGTGTCTATTAACGTTCGATAACGCAGCGCGGTCGTCCCAGCCGTCGTCAGTGGCGGCACCCGTGCGCGAGCGCCGAATTCCGCAAGGGAACCGGGGAACCACCTACATGGGGTGAATCGGACACCTGTGTCTCGTGAGAGGCAGAGGAATCCGTAGGAGACCTTCCTGCTCCGAACCCGTCAGCTAACCCGGTAGGCGAGAAGGAAGGAAAGGAGTGCGCCCCCGTGGCGTCCAACAAGCCTGCCCCCGAAGCCCCTTCCCGGTTCGGCTCCGACTTCACCACTGAGTACGGATCCGGGACGGACACCGAGTTCGGCACCGAGTTCGGGACCGAAGGCTTCGGAGAGACCGACCGGGCCTGGGAGGAATGGAACCCCACCGAGGAGTCCGTCCGTCCCGTACGCGGCAGGCACCGCGTCGCCAAGCAGCGCAACGGGCTCGCCCGTAGCTCCACGGTTCTCGGTGTCGGCGTCATCGCGGCCGTCGGCGCGGGCGGGATGGCCACCGCGCAGAGCAAGCCGCCGGTCTCCATCTCCCTTCCCGATTCCATCGCGGACAATCTCCCCGACGCCGGCTCCCTCCCCGGTGTGGGCGCGCTGTTCTCCGACGAGTCCGCCACCGACCGGGCCCAGGCCGCGACCGCCGCCGCACCGCTGACCAGTGCGGGCATCACCACCGCCGAGGCCGAGCAGGGTGCCACCGACGCCGGCGAGGCGCTCCGCGCCCGCATCCTCCAGCAGGCCGAGCAGCAGCAGAACGCCGCCGACGCGGAGGCCAGGGCGGCTGAGGAGAAGGCCGCCGCGGAGAAGGCGGCAGCCGAGGCGAAGCAGAAGCAGGACGTCGCGGAGGCCAAGGCCGAGGCCGCGAAGAAGAAGGCGGAGGAAGAGGCGAAGGCGAAGGCCGAGGCCGAGCGGCTCGCCAAACTGGCCGCCAGCTACGCCATCCCCACTTCCTCGTACACGATCACCTCGACCTTCGGCCAAGCCGGTTCGATGTGGTCCTCCGGCTACCACACCGGTCTCGACTTCGCGGCGCCGACCGGCACCCCGATCAAGGCCATCCACACCGGCACCATCAAGTCGGCGGGCTGGTCCGGCTCCTACGGCTACCGCACGGTCCTGGAGCTCGAGGACGGTACGGAACTGTGGTTCTGTCACCAGTCGTCGATCAACGTCAGCGTCGGCCAGAAGGTCACCACCGGTGAGACCATCGGCCGTGTCGGCGCCACGGGAAATGTGACGGGACCTCACCTCCACCTGGAGGTCCACACCTCGAGCGGTACGGGCATCGACCCGATGACCTGGCTGCGCGACAAGGGCCTCACGCCCTGACCCGAGGAACGCGAGCCGTCCCACCGGCCCGCCACCGATCCCCGGCAGTCCTGACGCTCACCCCCCGACGTCAGGGCTGCCGGTCCGTTTCTCCACGGCTTTTCCGTGCACCATGCATGGAATAGCGGCACCGGTGGATTTCGTTGATCCACTTATGACTTCTCTCCGCAGGCTCGGCTCTTCCGACCTTCAGGTCTTCCCGCTCGCCCTCGGCGGCAACGTCTTCGGCTGGACCGCCGACGAGGCGCAGTCGTTCGCCGTCCTCGATGCGTATGCGGCGGCGGGCGGCAATTTCATCGACACCGCCGACTCGTACTCCGCCTGGGTCCCTGGCAACGAGGGCGGCGAGTCGGAGATCGTCATCGGCAAGTGGCTCGCCGCACGCTCCGACCGCTCCGACATCGTCGTCGCGACGAAGGTCGGCGCCCATCCTGCTTACAAGGGCCTCTCCGCGACCACCATCAAGGCCGCGGCCGAGCAGTCGCTGCGCCGTCTCGGCACCGACCACATCGATCTCTACTACACGCACTTCGACGACGAGACCGTCCCGGTCGAGGAGATCATCACCGCTCTCGACCAGTTGGTGAAGGACGGCAAGGTGCGCGCCATCGCCGCCTCCAACATCAGCCCGGAGCGGCTCCAGGCGTCCCTGGACTTCTCCGAGCGCGAGGGGCTGGCCCGCTACGTCGCCCTGCAGCCGCACTACAACCTCGTCTCCCGTGACACCTACGAGGGCGAGCTCCAGGACACCGCCGCCCGCGCCGAGCTCGCCGCTGTCCCGTACTTCGCCCTGGCCTCGGGTTTCCTCACCGGCAAGTACCGTCCGGGCACGTCGGTGGAGAGCGCCCGGGCCGAGAACGCCGGCCGGCACCTGGAGTCGGAGCGGGGCCGGAAGGTCCTGGCCGCACTCGACAAGGTGGCCCAGGAGCGCGGCGCCGAGATCGCGACCGTCGCCCTGGCCTGGCTCGCCGCCCGTCCGACCGTAGCCGCTCCGATCGCCTCGGCCCGCACGGTCGATCAGCTGCCCGCGCTGGTGGCCGTCGCCGGCCTGCGACTGACCGAGCAGGAGCTGGCGGAACTCACCGAGGCGTCCGCCTGACCCGTCACCGGGGATGCCGGGGCGGCCGGCTCCCCCTGGTGCTGCGACCGGAAAGGTTCACCGGCTCGCGACGCCCGGCACGGCACCTCGCTGCGTTGTCGCATCCCCCGAGTACGTCCAGTACGAGGGGGATCCTCCGCCTTGCGATGCACCGCACCGGACGCCGCGAGCTTCCCGGTAAACCTTTCCGGTCGCAGCACTAGCGGTGCTGTCCGTGGGGCGGCTGGTGATACGGCTGCCCAGGGGGTGACAGATACGGGTTGTGGCCGCCGTACGGCTGGTACTGCTGCGGAACCGGCGCCGGGGCCATGTACCGCGGGCGCAGGCGGCCCGTCGCCTGTGCCGCGTACGCCAGGGCGGGGGCGGCCACCTCCCGGCGCTGCCAGAGATGGTGCAGCAGTTCCAGTTCACGTGCGCTGAAGTCCGGTTCCGCCGCCCCGCGGCCTGCCCGGCGGCGCAGGAACGCCAGGGACGTGGCGAACGACTCGTACTCGGCGACCGCCCGCGCCGCCGCCTTGCCGCGCGCCGTGGCCTGCGCCTTGGCGTGACTGCGTACCTGCGCCGCGATCCGGCTGTGAGCGCCGTGGGCGGGGCCGTAGGCAGCGGCGTACCCGTGCCCCGGGGCTCCGTACCCCGCTTGCGCGTGCTGCCGGCGCGCCAGGTCCCGGGCCAGGCCGCGGGCCCGCATCGAGGAGAGCGCGAGCGGCTCGGCCGGGGTCAGCCAGCCGGCGGCCGCGTACGCGGGCAGCTCGGTCGCCAGGGTGCGCAGCTCCCGCTGGCGCGACCAGATCGCCAGCCAGGTGACCAGTCCGAAGACCGGGACCATGAACACCCCGTACACGACATAGAAGCCGTACGGGCCGAACGTCCCCGAGCCGTTCCACAGGGCGTGCATGCCCATGGCGAGGACCAGTCCGAGCAGCGGCAGCGCGATGCGACGGATGCGGTGGCGGCGTGCGCTGAGCGCCGCGAAGCCGAAGCCCAGGCCGGTCAGCACGGTGAAGAGGGGATGCGCGAACGGCGTCATCACCCCTCGTACGAAGAAGGTCGCGGCCGTCACCGACGCCAGGCCCGAGTTGCCGATCTGCTGGTCCTCGCCGAACGCGTTGCCCAGATAGAGGATGTTCTCGGTGAAGGCGAAGCCCGTCGCCGTGAAGCCGGCGATGACGACGCCGGCGACGACACCGCCGAAGTCCCTTCGCCGGAACAGGAAGATCAGCAGGACGGCCGCCGCCTTCGCGCTCTCCTCGACGACCGGCGCTATCACCGTGGCCCCGAGGGTGTCCGCGCTCGCCGGGTCCGCGGTGGCCGTCGCGATCCAGCGGGTCGCGAACGAATTGGCGATGATCGCGACCAGGGCGGCGGCGCACGCACCCCAGGCGAAGGCGAACAGCAGATTCCGCCAGGGTTCGGGTTCGACCCGGTCCAGCCAGCGGAACGCCGTCATCAGGAGCGGGACGGGCAGCACGGCCAGACCGAGCCCGACCAGGAATCCTTCGGTGCCGGTCTGGGCGCGGACCAGGGCCAGGATCACCAGCCCGCACAGCGCGAGCACCGTGAAGACCGCGGCGATACGGAACGTCTTGCTCCGCCAGACCATGCCGACGCGGCGCGGGCGGTAGCGCCACTGACCCCGCTCCGGCACGGCCGCCAGGATCTCGCCGACCCGCTGCTCCTCGAGGAGCGGGACGGCCGGCTGCGACTGTTGCTGCTGGACAGACCCGTCGGACACCCCATGACCCTAACGAGGGGGAGTGACAGCTGACCATGGGGCGACGAGGTACGCGTGCCGCCCCGTCAGGAAATCCGCAGCTCAGCCACGGGTGAGGACCCGGCCGCGGCGGAAAGGTCAGCTACGGGCGAAGAGCAGGTCGTGCACGACGTGGCCCTTGTCCAGGCCCTGCCCCTCGAACCGGGTCAGCGGACGGAACGCGGGCCGCGGTGCGTAGCCGCCGTCCGCCGCCGTGTTCTCGAACAGGGGGTGCGTGGTCAGCACCTCGAGCATCTGCTCGGCGTACGGCTCCCAGTCGGTCGCACAGTGCAGCACGGCTCCCGGCTTCAGCCGCTGCGCCACCAGATCGAGGAACTCCGGCTGGATCAGGCGCCGCTTGTGGTGGCGCTTCTTGGGCCACGGGTCGGGGAAGTACACCCGGAGCCCGTCGAGCGAGTCCGGCGGCAGCATCTCGCGCAGCAGGATGATCGCGTCACCGTTGGCCACCCGGATGTTGGACAGTCCGTTCCGGTCCGCGAGACCGAGCAGATTGCCCTGGCCCGGGGTGTGCACATCGACGGCGAGTATGCCGGTGCCCGGGTCGTCGGCCGCCATCTGCGCGGTCGCCTCACCCATCCCGAAGCCGATCTCCAGCACGATCGGGAGCCCGTCGAACAGCTCGGGCAGGTCGAGGACCGACTGCCCGTCGATGTCCAGGCCCCACTTCGGCCAGAGCCGCTGCAGAGCGTCCTCCTGGCCGGGTGTGACACGGCTGCGGCGCGGCTGGAAGCTGCGGATCCGGCGCTCGTGGTGCGAACCGGCCGGATCGGCGGCGGGCCCGCCGGGGAAGCGCGGCTCCTGGCGCAGCCTGCGCTGCCGCTCGAAGGCGGCGGCACGCAGAGCGTGGGCCTCGTCGGTCTCGGGGGCGGGGTTCAAGGACTCAGACACAATGCCCCGATTCTACGGCGGGCGGCTTCCATCCCGTTCCCTGTGCCCGGAGCAGCGCCCTGCGTGCCACCTCCCGCCCGATGGGCAGAGAGGCCGTCGCGGCGGGCGACGGGGCGTTCAGCACGTGCACGGTGTGCGGGGCCTCGCGGATCAGGAAGTCGTCCACCAGCGTGCCGTCGCGCAGCACCGCCTGGGCCCTGACACCGGACGGGGCGGGGCGCAGGTCGTCCTCCGTGACCTCGGGCAGCAGCCGCCGGACGGCCGCGGTGAATGCGCTCCTCGACAGCGAACGGTGCACCTCGCCCGCCCCGTACCGCCAGTGTCTGCGTGCGATCTGCCAGGAGCCGGGCCAGGTCAGCGTGTCCGCGAGCTCACGCGGGCGTACGACCGGCCAGCTGTACCCCTCGCGGGCCAGCGCGGGCACCGCGTTCGGCCCGACGTGGACGCCGCCGTCATGGCCTCGGGTCAGGTGCACCCCGAGGAACGGGAACGCCGGATCCGGCACCGGGTAGACCAGCCCGCGCACCAGCTCCGGCCTGGTCAGCTCGTAGTACTCCCCGCGGAAGGGCACGATCCGCATGCCCGGCTCGTCGCCCGCGAGCCGCGCCACCCGGTCGCAGTGCAGCCCCGCGCAGTTGACCAGGACCCGGGCCCGCACGACGCGGCCGTCAGCCGTCCGCACCGCCACACCCCACGGGCGGCGGTCGATCGCCGTGACCTCCGCCCCGAACCTGATCAGCCCGCCCGCGCCGCGAACCTCGGCCGCGAGCCGCTCGGCAACCGCCTTGAAGTCGCACACCCCGGTCGTCCCGACCCGGATCGCCGCGAGCCCGCGGACCTGCGGCTCGTACTCCGCGATCCCCGAGGGCCCCAGCTCCCGCACCGGCAGCCCGTGCTCCCGGCCGCGCTGCACCAGGGCGTGCAGCCGGGGCAGCTCGGACCGCTCGGTCGCGACGATCAGCTTGCCGGTCACCGCGTGCGGAATGCCGTACTCCGCGCAGAAGTCGACCATCTCGGCGGCGCCGCGCACCGCATAGCGGGCCTTCAGCGAACCGGGGCGGTAGTAGATGCCACTGTGGATGACCCCGCTGTTGCGCCCCGTCTGGTGGCGCGCCGGGCCCCACTCCTTCTCCAATACCGTCACCCGCGTGCCCGGAGCGGTCCGCGTGAGGGCATACGCCGTCGACAGGCCGACGATCCCGCCGCCGATCACCAGCACATCGCAGTCGTACGCCGCGTGAGTCATCATCACGCCACCTCCCACCCCGATAGTGCACTGACCCACTGACATTGCACTCAAACCAGCGGAGGTCAGCGTGGCGCCCGGAATTCCGCCCCCGGTCGCCTGCGCGTCACCGGGAGGACCCCGCGCATACGTCCGAGAGGCTGCGGGCGCCCCGGGGAGGCCGTTACGCCGGAGCCACCAGCAGCGGCCGTGCCCGCTCGCGCAGCTCGGCAACGCGTGGCTCGTCCCCGTACGGTTCGAGGCGGTGCAGCAGGTCCCGTACGTACTCCGTGGTCCGCGCCGACGAGATGCGGCCGGCCACCTCGACCGCCCGGGTGCCCGCCGCGCAGGCCGCGTCCAGGTTGCCGGACTCCAGCTCGGCGACGGCCGAGACCACCAGCCGCAGCCCGTGCGAGCGCACGAACTCCTCGGTCGGCCGGGACAGTGCCTGTTCGGTGAAGCGCCGCACCTGCCGCGGGGCCTTCAGATCGCGGTAGCACTCCGCGGCGTCGGCGGCGAACCTGTCGTACGAGTAGAAGCCCAGCCACGACGGGTCCGCGTCGCCGTCCCGGGAACGCTCCAGCCAGCTCTCGGCGGCCTTCAGCGCGGCCCCCGCGGCCGCGGCGTCGCCCGCCTTCGCATGGGCCCGCGCCTCCACCAGCCGGAAGAAACTCATGGTGCGGGCGGTGGCGAGTCCGCGGTTGCGTTCGACGGCCGCCTGCGCGAGGTCGACTCCCTCGTCGGCGAAGCCGCGGTAGGTCGCCTGCAGCGACATCGACACGAGGACATATCCGCCGAGCGGCACGTCGGCCGCGGCCCGCGCGAGCCGCAGCGCCTGGATGTAGTACCGCTGGGCGGCCTCCTGCTGCCCGGTGTCGAACGCCATCCACCCGGCGAGTCTGGTCAGCTCGGCGGCGGCGCCGAAGAGCGCCCGGCCCACCTCGTCGCTGTACGAGCCGAGGAGCAGAGGCGCCGCATCCACCCGTAAACACTCCGGGACCATGGAGGAGCGCCAGTCGCCGCCGCCGTACTTGGAGTCCCAGCGGCGCGCGTCCTGGGCCGCCTCGCGGAGTTTGGTGACATCGCTGTGGCCGACGCGCAGCGGCGAGATGTCGTTCATGGAGTCCGGTCCCGGCTGTACGGGAATGCCGGGCGCACCGCCCGGCGCACCCGGCGGTGGCGGTGCACCGTGCGCGCCCTGCGTGCCGAGGATCGCCGCCTCGGCCGCCGACGAGTCGCGTGCCACCGACGGGTCGGCGGGGGTTATCAGCCAGCGGGACGCGGGCGTCGCGTACGCGCTCACCGAGAACGAGCCCGCCAGCGACTGCCAGATCCCGCCGCTGCCCGCCCGGCGCCCGGCCAGATCCAGCCGGTACAGCTCGGTCGCCGAACGCACCGCCTCGCCCACGTCGCGCGGGAAGGCCAGACCGACCTCCGGCGCCGGATCGGCGTCCGCGAGCCCGATCTCGTGCAGCGGGACCGGCCGGCCGAGCTTGGCGCCGATCGCCGCGGCGATGAGATGGGGTGCGGCACCCTGCGGCACCATGCCCTTCGAGACCCATCTCGCCACCGAGGTCTTGTCGTAGCGAAGTGTCAGTCCGCGCTGCGCCCCGAGGTCGTTGACCCGCCGGGCGAGCCCGGCGTTGCTGATTCCCGCGAGGGCGAGAACGGTTCCGAGCTTCTCGTTCGGCCCGCGTTGCTCCCTGGACATGCGCCACCCCTCGACACACAGACGGCAGCCGCGTCACCGAGGAGGCGCGCGGCATTCGTACTGTGTTCTCCCCAGGGACGGGCCCCGGCACTCCGACCGCACACGCATGTGGCCGAGCCCCGAGGAATATGCCTCCTGCCGAGAACCTCAGTAAACCCAGCGTAGTTCGCCGCATCCCTACCGTTAAGGGGCAGACGTCCGTATGGCGGGATTGTTGTCCGTACGTGCGGTGGGCGGACGATCGGCGTGCGGGGGACGGTCCCACCGCGACGCTCCGGCCGCCCTGTCGGACCCGCCCGGACGCCGCTGGGGACCCCGCCGGGCGAACTCCCCACGTGCTCCTGGCGTGTGGCCGTGCGCCCGGCCGTGCGCTCTGGCCCGGCCGACGGGGGAGCGCTTGCATGAGTGCTGCGTGGGTCGGCCCACTGCACTGGACTCAGTGGGCTGGGGGACACTGCCGCCTCATTCCCCGCAGGCGGCGGACCGGTCCGGGAGGCGAACCACGTCTCCCGGACTGTGCGTTCGGCGGGCCGCCGGAGCGGACCGGGGCCGGCGTGAGGGCAGCCGGTACGGGAGTGGCGGAGGGGCGTCGCGGAACCGGTCGGGCGACCTCGCATCAAAGCGGGATGGAACGGAGCATCGTGCGCGCCGGGAATCGGTTCCGGGGCTTGTCGTGCCCTCCGAGAATGGCCGAATGACGTCGGTCCGTCGCGGGTTGGGCCGGGCGATCCGCGGACACCCGGCGGGCTGTCGGCCCGCGGTCGACGGGTGGTTCCGGAGGTGGCCGGATTTCGGCCGGTACGACCCCGGGGCAACGGGGAAGGCAACAAACGGAACCTGTAGGTCCGTTGTGGCATCCCCCGGTGCGCGGGGATCGGCCGGCCCCGGCCGCCCTCCGGCTTTTGCCAGGGGCGCATGCGCTTGCGACGTGCGCCCTCCGTAGCCACTCCTGCGCGCCGTTGTCGTGGCAGCATGTTCCGCAACGGCGCTGCATGTTCTCGCAGTTCTCCCGGTACGAACCAGGTGCGCCGTTTTTGTCCACAGCCTGTGGAGGCGGCGATGCGTTGGTTGGTGGGGTGGAGCAGTATCGCCGCGAGCTTCGGCACGGTCGGCGCGGTCGGCGCAGCCGACGAGGGGCGCACCGTGCACCCCGTGGGCTCCCAACTCCTGTGGGGCGATCCGGATCCGCTCTGGGCGGTCGGCGACTGGCGCCCCGACGAGATCCGGATCGCCTCCGTCGAGACCGCCGAAGGCGCGCCCACCGCCCGCCTCGCCGTCCTCGGCTGCTGCAGCGCCACCGACGAGCAGCTCCGGCTCGGCCTCCTCGCCGCCCGCGGCGGCGCCCTGCGCCATCTCACCGCCTGGCCGGGCAGCTACACGGCCGTCGTCCAGATCGGCCGGAGGATCACCGTCGTCGGGGACCTCGCCGGAGCCCGCCCGGTCTTCTACACGCCCTGGGCGAGCGGTACGGCCTACGCGACCGCCGCACTCCCGCTCGCCGACCTCATCGAGGCGCAGCTGGACATCGGCCACCTGGCCGCGCTCCTCGCCTGCCCCGAGACGCCGGAGGCACTGCGCGACGGCACTCCGTACGTGGGCGTGAAGCGCATCCCGCCGGGGCACGCGCTCATCCTCCGCGAGGGCTCCCGCGAGATCACCGGGTACGAGCCGGTCGCCTCCCTCGCCGTCGCCGCCCCCCAGCTCGACCCGGTGAGCGCCGTGGACGGGGTGCGCGACGCATTGCTCGAAGCGGTACGCGCCAGGCTCCTGGCCCCCCGCCACGCGCCCGAGACGCTGCCGCCCGACCCGGGACCGGTCCCCGGCATGGGGCCCGCCGAACGTCGCGCCGCCCGCGGCGTGCCCGTCCCCGGCATCGGCGCCGACCTCTCCGGCGGCAGCGCCTCCGCCACCCTCGCCCTGCTCGCCGCAGGCCTGCCCGGACTCCCCGGCACCCTCCTCGGTCACGGCACGGGCGCGGGCGAGCGGCTGCTCGCCGTCACCTTCAACGACCTCACCACCCGCGACCACGAGGACGAACTCGAACGTGCCGCGGTCATCGCCGCCAACCCGCGGCTGCACCACGTCGTCGTCGCCGCGGGCGAGGAGGCACTGCCCTATGCCGACCTGGGCAGTGGCCCGCTCACCGACGAACCGGCCCCCTCCCTCGTCGTCGCCGAACGCCACCGCAGGCGCCTCGCCGCCGGCAGCGCCGACCACTTCGTCGGCGACGGCGCCCGGCAGGTCCTCGACGCCCACCCGGCCCGCCTCGCCGACCTCCTGATGGACCGCCGCCGACGCCACCTGCTGCGCCCGGTCGCCGCCCTCGCCAGAGCCGAAGGACCGTCCGCACACTCGCTGTTCGTACCGCTGACCGTCTACCGCGCGGCCCGCCGCCTGGCCCGTACGTCGTACCGCACGGGTCTCGAAACGGCTGCCGACCGGCTCCCGGACGCCAACCGCCGCGCGCCCGACCTCGGCACCCCCGCCGACGCCTCGCTCGCCGCGCTCACCTGGTCACGGCCGGGGCCCGCCGCCCGCTGGCTGACCGGGGAGGCGCTCGCGGAAGTGTCGGTCCGCCTCCAGGAGGCGGCGATCCGCCCCACTTCGGTCCAGCGTCCCGGCGAGGCCCGCGCCCGTGCCGCGCTCGCCCGGCACGCCGCCGACCACCGGATCCTGGAGCAGGCCGCCGAGATCCGCAGCCAGCGTCTGCACGCCCCTTTCCTCGACAATCAGGTGGTACGGGCTGCCCGCGCCCTGCCCGAATCGCTCCGCGTCCAGCCGGGCGCCCGCGCCGCCGTCCTGCGTCGCGTTCTCGCGGGCGCGGGCATCCACGAACTGCCGCCGGGCTGGGGCACCCCCTCCCAGGCGACTTCGACCGCGGTCAGCCGCACCGGTCTGCGCACCGCGCTCCCCGACCTGATCGCCCTCTTCGACGCCCCCCTGCTCGCCGACGCGGGTCTGATCGAGGCCCGGGTCGTACGAAAGGCCCTGCGCGCGGCTTCCGAGGGCGAACCACTGCCCCTGGACGGCCTCGCCGACCTGGCCGCCACGGAGCTCTGGCTCCGCCGCCTCGTCTCCCGCCGCGGCACCTGCTGGACGGGCACGGCGGCGCCGCGCCAGCGCGCGGTGGCGGGCGGAGTGGTCCCGGTCCGCCGCACCCTGCAACGCTGACCGCCCCCGATACCCGACACCGCTCGGCACGGGCTGGTTCCGACGGCACTGGCCCCCGGATCAGCGGCAGCTGATCCTCGACTCCGCCCAGTCGGCCAGTGCCACCCCGCCGAACGGGGCCGCCGGTTCCACGACGAGCCGGATCCGCTGCTGCCCCGCGATGCCGACCCTCATGGGTACGGCCGGATCGGTGCCGTTCATCAACGGGGATTGCCACAGCTGCACCCCGGCACCGTTGAACACGGAGAAGCGCACCGAGCCGAGCCCCGCCGTCAGATCGTCGACCCCGACCATCGCCTCGTAGCGGGTGCATGCCCGGTTCAGCTGGATGGTGACCGACGAACGGCCGTGCACGGTCACCCCGTGCGCGTACCGCGTGCCGCCGATCGACAGGCCCGAGCGCCGCCAGACCCAGCTGCTCTCACCCATCGACACCTCCGGCTCCGTGTGGTCACCGAGGAAGGAGTAGCGCAACTTGCTGACCTGGTAGACGACGGCCTGCGGTGCGGGTGGCGGAGGCGTGGGCGTGGGTTTCGGCGGCGCGGGGACCGGCGGCGTGGGCGTCGGCGTCGGCGTGGGCGTGGGTGTCGGCGTGGGCGTCGCCTTCGCCCTCGGCGGCGGAGTCGGTGTGGGCGCGGGCGGTGCGGGCGGGACGGGCGCGCTCGGAGGTTCGGGCTCCGGTGTCGGCTTCGGGGGCGGTGGCGACGGCACCGCGGGCGCCACCACCGGCGGTTTGGCCACGGGCTTGGCCTCCGGCTTCGGCTGCTCGTCACCGACCAGTGCCCAGACCAGACCGGCCGCGGCCGCGACAGCCACCGTCGCCGCGATACCGGCCTTGACCGGGGCGCCGAGCCCCTCCGAGGCCATGGCGCCACCGGCCGTACCGCCGGATGAACTCCCGCCCGTCGCCGCCGTGGCGGCACCTGCACCCGCCGTGGCGGCACCTGCACCCGCCGCGCCGGCCGCGCCGCCCGCCACGATCCCGGCGGCCTTGAGCGCGTACCCGGCGGCGAACCAGCCGACGACCGCGACCGGGAGCAGCGCCGGAATCCCGGCGTTGACATGTGCCAGCTCGCCCGCGGCGACCCGGCACTTCGCACACTCGTCCAGATGCTTGCGCAGCCCGCGTTCGGCCCGCATTCGCAGGCCGCCCCGGGCGTAGGCGCCGAGCCGGTCGGCATAGCGCGCACAGCCGCCGCCCGAAGTGAGCGACTGGCTCACATGCGCCTGCAGATACGCCTGCTTGAGCCCCTCACGAGCCCGGCTGGCCAGTACCGCCGTGGCATTGGCGGTCAGCCCGAACAGTGGCGCGATCTCGCTCGGCGACTCCTCCTCGACGGTGGTGTGCCACAGCACCGCCTGCCAGCGCTCCGGCAGACTGCGGAATGCCTGCATGGCCATCGACTGCTCGGCCTCGTGCATCGCCATGACGTCCGCGCCCAGATCGAGCGTGTCCGCGTCCGGCACCCCGGAGGAGTGGGACGCCTGCACGGCGAACACCGCGAAGTCATCGACCAGTTGCTCCCGCTTCGCCGTTCTCGTCCAGGCAGCGGCGACATGTCGTACCGCCGTCATGAGGTACGCCCGCACGGCCTCCTCGGGGCCTTTGCCACCCCGCACCGCCTGCAGAGTGCGGGCGAAGACCTCGGCCGTCAGGTCGTCGGCCGTGTGGGCGTCCCGGCAGCAGCTCCGGGCGTAGCGCCGCACACTGCCCGAGTGCCGTCGGAACAACTCCTCGTACGCGAGGTCGTCCCCGGACCGCATGTGCTGGATCAACTGGGCGTCGGAGAGCGCGAGTCCGGCCGACCCGGCATTGCTCCCACCTTCCCGCTGCATCGGCACGGTGGCCTCGGCCCCGGCGATGGCACGGGCACCGATGTCGGCATTGCCGTCCGCCGACGCGGACGGCCAGGGTCCGGGCAGCACGGCCCCGCCCTCGGTGTCACCGCCCGACCGCCCGGGGCCGGCCTGGCTCGGGACCGCCCGGAACGTCGGCTCACCGGCTGCCGCGCCCTCACCCACGACCGAGACGCCGTCGAGCGGTTCTTCCTGCTGCCCGTCACCGCTCATCGCGGAAGCCCCCGTATGCGCTTTCGGACCCGAACACCGGGCCAGCGTGCCACACGGCGCAATCACGGCGAACGTTCCGTCCCGGCAACCACTCGTCCGGGGTGTCTTCCCGAATGTGAGCACCAACGACCTGATCCACTCTCTATCGTGCACCAGGTCGTAAGGGCAGTCCCGTGGTCCCCGGTGGGCGCACGAGGACAGCTACGGCACCTCGCCGTGTTGTCGAAACGCCCGAATGCGCCCCGTATGAGGAGGCTCCTCCGCTTTGCGATGCACCGCATCCGACGCCGCGCGCTGTTCCGCCAGGGATGACGGGACAGCCCTTAGGGGAGTTCACAAAATGGGCGCCCTGCTCGCGGCGCCCATTTTGTGAACTCCTCTAAGCGGGCACTCGAATGGGGAAGGATCAACGAGCTTCCGGCGCAGCCGAGTTGCCGAACGTGCCGCTTCGCATGAGGACCGCACCGACTCCTCACGCCACCCGTCACGGACCCGACGCCCCGCGCGGGGGCCCGACGGCGCCCGAACGTCGGGCCGACCGAAGGTCCGCCGAGCTGCCCGCGCGCCCGAGCCACCCGGACGCCCGGGCCCACGCGCACCCCCGAGCCCACCCGCGAGCCCGGGCTCACGCACACCCGAGCTCACCCGTCATGCGGTCCCGCTCATGTCGTCCCGGTCATGCAGGGCGCGAACGCAGCCCCTCCAGCAGGATGTCCAGCAGTCGGGCCGAAGCGGCAGCCTGCTGAGCCGCATCCGGCAGGGCGGGCGCCGCCGTCGCGATGACCAGCAGCACGTCCGCCACCGTCACATCGCGCCGCAGCTCACCCGCCGCCCGCGCACGATCGACCAGGCGGCCCACGACCTCCAGCAGTTCGGCCGTGCCCGCGCCCTCGCCCGAGAGCCCGTCGTCGTCGGCCGGGCGCCGGCCGGCGACCCGGAGATCGGCCTGCCCCGCCCCCTGCCGCTGATGAGGAACCCGCGCCTCATCCCGGACATCCCGGACATCTCCGGAGCCCGCAGCCGAGGCCGCGCCAACATCCTGCGCAACTCCCGCGTCCCCGACCACCGTCGAGTCGTCGACATCGACCCCGACCCGCAGCACCTGCGGTGGCAGCAGCCGCCCCGCGCCCGAGGCCACGGAGGTCCGCAGGAAGCGCGAGAGCGCCGACCACGGCTCGTCCTCCTGCCCCAGCGCGGTCCGCGCCTGGTCGGTCAGCCGGGAGGTCTCCTCCTCGGCTATCCGGCGCACCAGCACGTCCTTGCTCGGGAAACGCCGGTACACCGTGCCGACCCCGACCCGGGCGCGGCGTGCCACGTCCTCCATCGGAGCCCCGTACCCCAGCTCGCCGAACACCTCGCGTGCGGCCCGCAGTACATGCTCCAGATTTCGCTGTGCGTCCACGCGCAGCGGCGCCGAGCGGCCGACGGTGGAGCCGGAGCCGACAGTCGTTCCCGCCGCGCTCACCGTACCGACTGTGCCGATTCGTCCGTTTCCTTCGGACGAGACAGCAGCAGTCTGCCAATGCGAATCCTGAATATGCATAACTCTTCCCCCGGTTATGACGTCTCCCCCCGGAGACTTCCCGCCGTGTCAGTCGGGGAGTGGATCATCGTCCCTGCCCGACACCCCGACGACATACGAACATAGTTGAGCCCGGGTCAATTCAGAAGAGGGCAGTTCCGCACGGTGCGCCCCCCGATCGGAGCAAGGACCGGTTGATTTCTGATTCCACCCCTCGCCATCACCCCCACTGCAACGTCTGACCTGCGCAGCTTCCGTATTGCCCTGGTGGCCGACCCCAGGGGCCCATCCGGAACCTCCGGTCACACAATTTGCCGGGGCTGTGGACAAATACCTGAGCACGTTGCGTCATGGGGAGGTGATGGCTTCAGATTCCCGGGGGACACCCCCCGGCCCGCCGCCGGGTGTGCGCATCCTCGTCATCGGCGGCGGCTACGTCGGGATGTACACAGCGCTGCGTCTCCAGCGGAAGCTGAAGCAGAGACTCAAGTCCGGCGAGGCCGAGATCGTCGTCGTCACGCCCGAGCCCTACATGACGTATCAGCCGTTCCTGCCCGAGGCGGCCGCAGGCTCGATCTCGCCGCGCCACGTCGTCGTACCGCTCCGCCGCGTGCTGGCGCAGTGCACGATCGTCATCGGCGAGGCGCAGCGCATCGACCACGCCAAGGGCACCGCGACCGTCACCACGCTCGCCACCGGCGAGGACGGCACCGGCGCCCTGGAGATCCCGTACGACGAGATCGTCATCGCACCCGGCTCCGTCTCGCGCACCCTCCCGATCCCCGGCCTCGCCGACCACGGCATCGGCTTCAAGACCATCGAGGAGGCCATCGGCCTGCGCAACCATGTCATCGAGCAGATGGACATCGCCTCCGCCACCCGCGACCCGGCCATCCGCGACGCCGCCCTCACCTTCGTCTTCGTCGGCGGCGGCTACGCAGGCGTGGAGGCGCTCGCCGAACTCGAGGACATGGCCCGCTACACCTCGCGCTACTACCACAACATCAAGGCAGAGGACCTGAAATGGATCCTCGTCGAGGCGTCCGACCGGATCCTGCCGGAGGTCGGCGACGCGATGGGCATGTACGCCGTACGGGAGCTGCGCGGCCGCAATATCGACGTACGCCTCGGCACCCGGCTGGACTCCTGCGAGGACCGGGTCGCCGTCCTCAGCGACGGCTCCCGCTTCCCGACCCGCACGCTGGTGTGGACCGCAGGCGTCAAGCCCGCCCCGATCCTCGCCGCCACCGATCTGCCCCTCACCGAGCGCGGCAGGCTCCGCTGCACCGCGCAGCTGGCCGTCGAGGGCGCCGAACACGCCTGGGCCGCCGGGGACGCCGCGGCCGTTCCCGATCTGACGGCCGGTGAACCGGGCAAGGAGACCGCGCCCAACGCCCAGCACGCGGTGCGCCAGGCCAAAGTCCTCGCCGAGAACATCCTCGCGGCGATCAGCGGCGAACCGCTCGAGGACTACCGGCACAGCTACGCGGGCTCCGTCGCCTCGCTCGGCCTCCACAAGGGCGTCGCCCATGTCTACGGACGCAAGCTCAAGGGCTATCCGGCCTGGCTGATGCACCGTACGTACCACCTGAGCAGGGTCCCGACCTTCAACCGGAAGGCCCGCGTCCTTGCCGAATGGACCCTCGCCGGACTCTTCAAACGCGAGATCGTCTCCCTCGGTTCGCTGGAACATCCACGCGCCGAATTCGAACTCGCCGCCGGGGGCAGACACACCGGAAACGACGGTCCACCCAAGCAGAATGGCTGACTGTCAGTACGGTCCGTCACACTGGACGTGTGACCATAGGTGGGTCCACACCTGCACAGAGTGACCCGGTCGACCGTGACCGACAGTGACCAGTACGAGGCCCGGCTGCGCCTCACCGGGGGTCCGGCCCCCGGTGCCCCCGACCCCGGCGGAAGAAAGCCGGTAGCAGAACCGGAAGCAGAACCGGAAGCAGAACCGGCAGAGGAAGCAGCCCGCCCGAGCGGACCAGACCGACACACGAGGCCAGAATTTCCGTGAACTTCACGCGTTGGAGCGCCCGCCTACCAGGAACGCAGCGTCGCGCCGCTACCCGGGACAACCGCAGTTCGGTGCCCGCGGCCCGCGGCGAGTACGCCGGGGCCGGGCCAGGGTCCGCCACACCGGACGGAAACACCCCCAAGGCCTTCGGAGAGGTCTCCGGACCGGCCTCCGAACCGGCCCCCGGACCCGCGCTGGAGGATCTCTCCGCCCGCGAGCTCCTCGGTCGGCTGCCTGCCCCGGTCGCCCTGGTGTACGGCCCCGACCACCGCATCGCCTACGTCAACGACGCCTACGCGGCGGCCTTCGGTCCCCGCCCCACCGGCGCCACGGCGGCCGATGCGATGCCGGAGCTCGACGAGCTCAGCCTGCTGCCCCTCATGGATCAGGTCCTGCGCAGCGGCACGCCCCGTACGGTCAAGTCCCGCAAGGTCCGCAACGGCAGCTCGTACACCGTGACCTGCACCGCGGTCGCCACGCCCGCCGCCCACGCCAAGGAGGACGGCAGCGGAGAGGGGAGCGAGAGCGGTGTTCTCGTCTACGCGGCCGACGTCACCGACCACGCCGAAGCGGCCGAGCGCCTCCGCACCAGCGAGCGCCGCCACCGCGAGACAGCCGTCACCCTCCAGCGCTCCCTGCTCCCGCAGGAGCTGGAGCAGCCCGACGATCTGCGGATCGCCGCCACATACCAGCCGGGCGGCACGGACGCGGCGGTCGGCGGCGACTGGTACGACGTCATCACCCTCGGCGCGGGCCGCACCGCGCTCGTCATCGGGGACGTGATGGGCCGCGGGGTGCGCGCCGCCGCGGTGATGGGCCAGCTCCGCACCGCCGTCCGCGCCTACGCCCGCCTCGACCTCCCACCGCACGAGGTGTTGCAGCTGCTCGACGGTCTCGCCGCCGAGATCGACGCCAGCCAGATCGCCACCTGCGCCTACGCGGTCCACGATCCGAACGAGGGCCGGCTCGTCTACGCCTCCGCCGGCCACCTCCCGATCCTCGTCCGCGACGAGGACGGTTCGGTGCGCCGCGCCGAGGACCCGACCGGACCGCCGCTCGGCACCGGAGGCTGGATCCACACGTCGGGCACGATCGCGCTGCCGCCCGGCTCCACCGCCGTCCTCTACACGGACGGTCTCGTGGAACGCCGCAGCGAGGACATCGACGAGGGGGTCGCGGCCCTGGAGCGCGCCCTCTCCGGCGCCAAGGGATCACCGCAGGTGGTCTGCGACCGTCTCATCCGCTCCCTCGGGGTCACCGCCGAACACGACGACGACGTGGCGGTGCTGGTGGTCCAGCACCCGGCCCGCACGGGGGCGAACGCGGAGCTGTTCCACAACGCCTCGCTCGATCTCCTCGGCGGCATCGAAGCGGCCCCGCGGGCCCGTGCCTTCGCCACCGGCGTCCTGACGTCGTGGCGGTTCCCGGTGGAACTGTGCGACCTGGGCGTCCTCGCCGCCAGCGAACTGGTGGCGAACTCCCTTCAGCACGGCACCCCGCCGATGCGCCTGGGGCTGCGCCGCACCGACCGCCGCCTGATCATCGAGGTGACCGACGGCGACGACCACCTGCCGCGCCGGCGCCGCGCCGAGCCGGCGGACGAAGCGGGCCGCGGCATCTCCATCGTCGCGACGATCGCCTCGTCCTGGGGCAGCCGCCGCACACCTGGCGGCGGCAAAGCGGTCTGGTGCGAGTTCGCGCTGCCTCAGTGAGCGGCAGCAGGAGCCGACGCCGAAACCACAGGAGCCGCAACAGGGGCCGCAACGGGGGCCGCAACGGGGGCGGTCGCCGACTCGGCCGTCGCTATGGCTGTCTCCTCGGCGTCCGGTACCGACAGGGCCACCACCCGCGACGGCACCACCGCGAGCGAAGGCTGATCCTGTACGGGGGTGAGCCGGCGCCCCAGCCGCAGTGCGAGCACCGTGATGCCCAGCGAGAACAGCACGAACGTCACGATGTACGGCCCGTGCAGCGAGGCCCCCATCGGCCCGCCCACGGCCGGACCGACCGCCAACGCGAGCTGCTTGACCAGGGCGAAGGCCGAGTTGTACTGACCGACCATCGACTCCGGCGCCAGATCGGCGACCAGCGGCGCGACCGTCGGCGAGAGCATCGACTCACCGAGTCCGAACAGGGCGTACGTGGAGATCATCGCGGCCGTCGCCATGGTCTGGCTGCCGTGCCCGAGCCCCGCGTACCCCGCCACGATCCAGGCGAACGCCCAGATCAGCCCGACCGCGGCAATGACCCGGCTGCGCTTGCGGCGCTCCACCAGTCGCAGCACGACGAACTGCGCCACGACGATGACCGCGGTGTTGGCGGCCAGCGCGATGCCCAGCGTCGAGGGCTCGATCCCGGCAGCCTCGGTGCCGTATGCCGCAAGCCCGGACTCGAACTGCCCGTAGCAGGCGAAGAACAGCACGAAGCCCAGCACACACAGCTGCACCATCGCCCGGTGCGAGAGCAGCATCCGCAACCCGCCCTTCGCGGCGGACCCGTCGGTGGGCCTGGCGTCCGCGAACGCGGGGGAATGAGGCATCCGCACCGTCACCGCGACGACGCCGAGCACGATGAACATCGCCGCCTCGATCAGGAACAGCAGCGTGAAGGTCTCCGGCCGGCTCGTGTCGACGATCTGCCCGCCGACCAGACCACCGATGCCGAGCCCCAGGTTCTGCAGGAAGAACTGCATCGCGAAGGCGCGCGTGCGGGTGGCGGCGCCGGAGCACTGGACGAGCATCGTGGCGAGCGCCGGCGACATGACGGCCGTGCCCGCACCGAGGACGGCGGCCGACAGCACGGCGGTCGTCACGTTCGACGAAAGCCCGAGGGCCGCCGCGCCCACGGACGCCACCACGGCGGCGACGATCAGTACCGGCATCGGACCGCGCCGGTCGATGGCCCGTCCGGTGAACGGCAGGACTGCCAGCGCTGCCATGGCGAAGACAGCCAGCACGACTCCCGCCGTACCGGCGCCCAGATCCCGCACCTGTGCCACATAGACGTACAGATACGGAACGGTGAACCCCACACCGAACGCGCTCAGCGCGCTCCCCAGCTGGATCCGCCGCAGCGCTGCGCCCATTTCCCTGGTCACACTCACCTACCTCAAGCTCACGAAGGACTCACGTCCAAAGACTTCAACAGTAAAGTTCGAAGCTCAACAATACAGACCGAAGGACTTCGACGCCAATGAAAGGCGTGCCATACTGCCCGCCATGTCTGACACCACCGAGCCCTCCGGCCTCCAGGAGCCGAGCCTCGACGAGCAGATCGCCGCTTATCAGCGCGAGTTCCGCGACCTGGATCCCCAGGTCGAGCAGGTCGTCTCGGCCCTCGGCCGGCTGAATCGCCGGATGAACGTCGGGTACGGACGCCAGCTGGCCGACCTCGGCATCAGCAACGCCGAGTGGGAGGTCCTCAAGACCCTCGTCGTGGCGGGCTCCCCCTACCGGCTGGGCCCGGGGGAGCTGGCCAAGCGCCTCGGTCTCACTCCGGCGGCGATGACCCACCGCATCGACCGCATGGCGAACGAGGGTCTGGTCACGCGGGACCGCGACGAGAACAACCGCGTACGCGTCATCGTCGAACTGACCGATGAAGGACGTACGAAGTGGCTGGAGGCGATGCGCATGGCATCAGCCTTCGAGGGGGACCTGCTGCAGGACCTCTCGGGCGAGGAGCGCGGAGCCCTCGGCGAGATGCTGATCCGCCTCCTGCGCAGGGTCGAGCACACCCAGCCGGACGCCAGCGGCCGCCTCACGGACCTGGACTGACCCGCGCCGGACGGGGACACACGGGGCCGGGGGCACGCCGGAAAACGGCTTGACCTGGCGGAGTTGACACGCCCCTGCCCGATCCGTAAGGTTCTCCGAGTTGCCACGGAGCCGGAACGGTTCTGCGACAACCGATCCCGCCGCGAATGCGGCAACTCAAACTCAGCACGATCTCCCATTCGGGACGATTTCGGCATGCCGGAATTCATTTCGAAGGCTCGATTATGAACCGCCGGGAAAATCCGCTAGAGTTTGGACGTCGGAACGGCCCAACGGCCGGGAAGACAAGCCCCGCTGACTGGGAATCAGGCCCGAAAGGATCTGATAGAGTCGGACTCGCCGGAAAGGGAAACGCGAAAGCGAAGAACTGGAAAGCGGAACCCGCTTCGACCGGGAATCGGACACGAAAGAGTCTGATAGAGTCGGAAACGCAAGACCGAAGGGAAAGCCCGGAGGAAAGCCCGAGAGGGTGAGTACAAAGGAAGCGTCCGTTCCTTGAGAACTCAACAGCGTGCCAAAAGTCAACGCCAGATATGTTGATACCCCGGCCTGCTTCGGCA